>NZ_JAABLT010000021.1:0-129603 GCF_009915125.1 Proteus sp. G2673 | reverse complement strand
GCAGCGGCTGGTGCAGGTGCTTCAGCTTGAGCAGGTGCAGCTTGCGCAGCACCTTCTGCTTCAAAAATCATGATAAGAGAACCGGTTTGAACTTTATCGCCCACAGCAATTTTGATCTCTTTCACTACACCCGCTTGTGGTGATGGGACTTCCATAGAAGCTTTGTCGCCTTCTACAGTAATTAAGGATTGTTCTTCCTCAATACGGTCGCCCACTTTCACCATCACTTCGGTGACTTCAACTTCATCCGCACCGATATCTGGGACTTTAATTTCAATAGACATTCACTTTACCTCTTACGCCAGACGTGGGTTTACTTTTTCAGGGTTGATGTTGTATTTATTGATTGCTTCTTCAACAACCTTCACATCAATCTCACCACGTTTAGCTAATTCACCTAATGCAGCAACAATCACATAAGAAGTATCAACTTCGAAGTGGTGACGCAGGTTTTCACGGCTATCAGAACGACCGAAACCATCTGTACCTAATACGCGGTAATCATCTGCTGGTACATAAGTACGAACTTGTTCAGCGAACAGTTTCATATAGTCAGTAGAGGCTACAGCTGGTGCATCATTCATAATTTGAGCGATGTAAGGTACACGCGGTGCTTCAGATGGGTGTAGCATGTTCCAACGTTCACAATCTTGACCATCACGAGCCAATTCAGTGAATGAAGTTACGCTATAAACATCAGAACCAATACCGTATTCAGTAGACAGGATTTGTGCTGCTTCACGAACGTGACGCAGAATAGAACCTGAACCCAGTAACTGAACTTTACCTTTCGCGCCTTCCAGTGATTCTAGTTTGTAGATACCTTTACGGATACCTTCTTCAACACCGGCTGGCATTGCTGGCATATGGTAGTTTTCATTCAGTGTAGTGATGTAGTAATAAACGTTTTCTTGTTTATCACCATACATACGCTCTAAACCATCCTGCATGATAACAGCAACTTCATAAGCGAATGCTGGATCATAAGAGATACAGTTAGGGATAGTTAGCGATTGAATATGGCTATGACCATCTTCGTGTTGTAGACCTTCACCGTTAAGTGTTGTACGGCCTGAAGTACCACCTATTAAGAAACCACGAGCTTGTTGGTCACCTGCTGCCCAGCATAGGTCGCCAATACGTTGGAAACCAAACATTGAGTAGTAGATATAGAAGGGGATCATTGGCAGATTGTTAGTGCTGTAAGATGTTGCAGCTGCTAACCAAGATGCGCCAGCACCCAGTTCGTTGATACCTTCTTGCAGAATTTGGCCTTTAACGTCTTCTTTATAGTAAGCAACTTGCTCACGATCTTGAGGCGTATATTGTTGGCCATTCGGGCTATAAATACCGATTTGACGGAACAGACCTTCCATACCGAAAGTACGTGCTTCGTCAGCAATAATAGGTACTAAACGATCTTTGATAGATTTATTTTTCAACATCACGTTCAGTGCACGAACGAATGCGATAGTTGTAGAAATCTCTTTAGATTGTTCTTCTAATAATTGGCTGAAATCTTCCAGTGTCGGAATATCCAGTTTTTCGTCAAAACGAGGACGACGAGCTGGTAGGTAACCGCCTAAATCCTGACGACGTGCGTGCAGATATTTGTATTCTTCTGACTCTTTATCAAAAGTAATATAAGGCAGGTCTTTGATTTGCTCATCAGCAACTGGAATATTGAAACGATCACGGAAATGGTGAACACCATCCATGTTCATTTTTTTAACTTGGTGAGCGATGTTTTTACCTTCTGCTGTTTCACCCATACCATAACCTTTAATGGTTTGAGCTAAAATAACAGTTGGTTTGTTTTGAGTGTCTTTTGCTTTTTGGAATGCTGCAAAGACTTTCTTCGGATCGTGACCACCACGGTTTAGTGCCCAGATTTCATCATCAGTCATATCTTTAACTAATGCAGCAGTTTCTGGGTAACGATTGAAGAAGTGCTCGCGAACATAAGCGCCATCACGAGATTTAAATGTCTGGTAATCACCATCCAGAGTTTCATTCATTAATTGAATGAGTTTACCAGAGGTGTCTTTACGCAGAAGCTCATCCCAACGATCGCCCCACATGACTTTGATAACGTTCCAGCCAGCACCCGCAAAGATACCTTCTAATTCGTTAACAATTTTGCCGTTACCAGTAACTGGGCCATCAAGACGTTGTAAGTTACAGTTAACAACGAAGCACAGGTTATCTAATTTTTCGCGAACTGCGATGGTGATTGCACCTTTAGATTCTGGCTCGTCCATCTCTCCGTCGCCTAAGAACGCATAAACCGTTTGTTTAGTCGTATCTTTTAAGCCACGGTGATTCAAATATTTCAGGAATTTAGCTTGGTAAATTGCAGATAGTGGTCCCAGACCCATAGAAACAGTTGGGAACTGCCAGAATTCAGGCATTAATTTAGGGTGTGGATAAGAAGATAAACCTTTACCACCAATTTCTTGACGGAAGTTGTTTAATTGCTCTTCAGTTAAACGACCTTCTAAGAATGCACGTGCGTAGATACCTGGGGAGATATGGCCTTGGAAATAAACCAAGTCGCCGCCATCATTGTCATTATGGGCACGGAAGAAGTGATTAAAGCATACTTCATATAACGTTGCAGAAGACTGGTATGACGCCATGTGTCCGCCGAGTTCCAAATCTTTTTTGGATGCACGCAGAACCATCATTACTGCGTTCCAGCGAATAGCAGAACGAATACGACGCTCTAATTCCAGATTGCCAGGGTAAGCGGGTTCATCTTCAGCAGGAATGGTATTGATATAATCACTGTGTACAGCACCGCCTAAAGCGATATTAAGACCACCATTACGGGCTTGTTTTAATACCTGATCAATCAGAAACTGTGCACGCTCAACACCTTCTTCACGGATGACCGAGTCGATCGCTTGTAACCAGTCGCGAGTTTCGATCGGATCCACGTCATTTTTCAGCATATCTGACATGGTGTATTCCTTATCTGTTATCTGTTTTTAATGGTTATGGGAGCCTATCTTCCCGTTATACCCATCTGATATGACGGGAAGATAGGCCCTGCTGTTATTACCGCTTCCCCTGAAAATCACAGGGCGATAGGTAGTACAGACTCAGCGGTCAGGATCTGTGCTACTAAAATAAATCAGGATGTTGTTGTAGCCGGCGCAAAGAGCGCTCACGGCGAGTATGTTCACGACTCATATCCAACAAAACATCTTCAATAAAGGCCAAATGGCGATGTGAAGCTTCACGCGCTACCTCCGGCTCTCTATTAATAATAGCCTGATAAATCTGACTACGATGTTCACTTACTGCTGTTAACATCTCTTTACGAGTGTAAAGAAACTCAAAATTCTGGCGAATATTTTGCTCAAGCATTGGCACCATGCATCGTAATAGATGCAATAAAACAACATTATGAGCAGCTTCCGTAACAATTAATTGATATTGCAATACCGCTTCAGATTCAGCGACTAAATCACCCTTTTCGTGGGCTTTCAAGATGCAATCATGACTAGCTTTGATACGTTCAAGATCTTCATCGGTGCCACGTAATGCAGCATAATATGCAGCAATACCTTCAAGTGCATGGCGCGTTTCTAAAAGATCAAATTGAGATTCGGGATGTCCGCTAAGCAGTTGAGCTAAAGGATCACTAAAACTTTGCCAGAGATTGTGCTGAACAAAAGTACCACCGCCTTGGCGACGGAGTAAAAAACCTTTAGCTTCTAATTTTTGGATTGCTTCACGCAATGAAGGGCGAGATACATCAAATTGCTTCGCCAGTTCACGCTCAGGTAAGAGTTTTTCTCCCGGACGCAGAGTACCTTCTAAAATCAGATGTTCAAGCTGTTGCTCAATAACATCAGAAAGCTTAGGTTGGCGGATTTTTGTATAAGCCATATTGCTGAAAGCCATTATTGGATAACTATTACCTTAGTGATTGAGTTGTCAATTGGTAATACCAATTTAATATAACGGATAATAAAGTAACAAAGTATTCACTAACTGTCCATACAGTTGTTGAGCGAAATCATAAAAACCTGCAAATTTTAACAAATTATTTTAAAAATTCATCAAAAGTGATAACCAGATCGCATTATTCAGAAACGTCAAAAAATAAATTTTTTAACGTTTTTTAAACACATAAACAGTCAAACTGAAGCGTGACAGCAATATTATTTTGAATTTAAAATTAAAATTAATGATTTAAAATTCAATTCAACTAGTTATTTTGTTAACAAACTGCGGAAATAAGCCCAATCAAAGTGAGGCCCCGGATCAGTTTTTCTATTTGGTGCAACATCACTATGCCCAGTAATATTTTCTTCAATGGCAGGATACAGAGCAATAAGCGATTGAGTTATCTTCACTAATTGCTGATATTGCTGCTGAGTAAAATCGCATTCATCAGTACCTTCAAGCTCAATACCTATTGAGAAATCATTACATTTTTCTCTGCCTTTATATAAAGAAACGCCAGCATGCCATGCCCTCTCTGTAAAAGGCACATATTGTACAATTTCACCATCACGCCGAATAAGACAATGAGCAGATACTCTTAAACCGATTATTTCACTAAAAAAAGGATGATCTTGCTCTGATAATGTATTGGTAAAAAGTTGGTCAATATAAGGCCCACCAAATTGGCCTGGAGGCAAACTGATATTATGAACAATTAATAAAGAAGGAGACTCACCTTCAGGTCTCTTATCATGATTAGGTGAAGGAACCTGTCTAGCATCGATTAGCCAACCTTGTTTTATTTCCACATCAACCCTCTTTTATTTTGTTTTAGACATTATCAATAACTTTATTAGCTCATACTCATCAATAAATGCGAACTTTCCCTCAATAATAAAGGTTAAATATGTATATCTCCTTTTTCTTTTCGATATTTTACTCAAACTTTATTTTATTTATTCGCCAATAAAGTCCTTTTTTTTCATACTTCTAGTGTCTATTACTCAAGGAGGACGCTAGATGAATGTACTTAATTATCACTCTAATGAAAATGGCTTTACCCTTATGGAACTTATGATTGTGATTGCTATCATCTCGATTTTAAGCTCTGTTGCTATTCCGGCCTATCAAGGTTATATCCAAAAAGCCGCATTAACCGATGTATTGCAAACACTGTCGCCCTATCGTTCTGCGGTAGAATTATGTCGTTATGAAAATGAGCCTCAACACTGTAATTCTGATTCAACCTTTATGCCTCAACAATTTCGTAGTCGATATTTGTCTGATATTAATGTGTTAAACGGCGTGATTAGTGCAACTGGAAAATCTCAGCTTGATGGTCTAACGATTACAATGTCTCCAGAAAATAGAATTAACGACCTTCTTCCAGTCTGGAAAATACAATGTTCAGCAACAAATCTTACGTTGCAAAAACAGTGCAATGAAATTTTAAAATCAGATTAGTGCTTTAAATATAAAAGAGCACTCATATTGAGTGTTCTTATTATGTACTTTAAATATCGCAGACAACGCAGATAAATTAAAAAGTAAAAGTATAAAGAGGTGAAGAATGGATATCACACACTCTGCAACAGAATTTATTGAACATCTATTACGTGAAAGTATTTTAAAACGCGTCTCTGATTTACATATAGAGCCTCAACAAACCAGTGTAAGAGTTCGCGCCAGAATAGATAATCATTTATATCTATTATCATCCCCTCCGGATGAATTCTCTGAAGAAATAGTCACTCGATTAAAGATACTTGCTAACTTAAATATTGCAGAAAAACGGTTACCTCAAGATGGGCAATTTAGTTGGTCTTATCATGAAAAAAGATATTCAATACGAATAGCGACACTTCCCACGCTGTATGGTGAGAAAGTTGTTTTACGACTAATAAATAATTTACAACAACCAGAATTAAATCATCTAGGTTTTCAACTTTCACACTTAACGCTATTAAAAAAATATTTAAATTTACCTCAAGGAATGATTTTAGTCACAGGGCCAACGGGAAGTGGAAAAACACTCACTTTATATAGTTGTTTACACTATTTAAATAGAGAGAACCTAAATATAAATAGTGTTGAAGATCCAATTGAATTACCTTTGAAGGGGATTAATCAAATTCAAATTTCTGAAAAATCAGGGATCTCATTCACAACAATATTACGAGCATTACTACGCCAAGATCCTGACATTATTATGGTAGGTGAAATACGTGATCAATCTACAGCCGAAATGGCAATAAAAGCAGCACAAACCGGGCACCTTGTATTATCAACCTTACATACTAATTCGGCTTCATCTACAATAATGCGTCTACATAACTTAGGTATTGAAAAAGATCTTATCCATTCCTGTGTTAGTTTAATTATTTCACAACGATTAGTTCGTTGTTTATGTCCACACTGTAAAATATGCTTATCCAATAAACAGCATATTAATATCAATAAAGAAATAGTCGAATTACCAAATTGGCAAGCCGTTGGTTGTCAGCAATGCTGTTCAGGCTATAATGGAAGAACGGCTATTTATGACTGTTTTGAGCCGTCAAAACAAACACATTCATCCCTTTATCACTTATTCTATTCCGGTTTTTCGTTAATAAGACAAGGGATCACAACACTTGAGGAGGTTTATCAAACGCTAGGAGATATTGAATGAAATTACAGCTAATTTATCGCTATGATGCATTAACTTATCAAGGAGAATTATGCACTGGAAAAATACTTGCGTCCTCGAATAACGAAGCATTTATTAACTTAACTCAACAACAAAAAATCCCCATAAAAATTCGTTTATATAAGATCGTTTTATTTCAAGATGCTGATAAACAATATCGAATTCAATTATTCGAACAATTAGCTTTATTACTACATTCTGGTTTGGCACTTCTTCCTGCATTAACACTATTAAAAAATGAATGTCGTTATTCACATTGGCAATGTGTATTAGAAGATATTATTTTTAACTTAATGCAAGGAGGTTCTCTTTCTAAACAATTAAATCGCTATCCACTTTATTTTCCGACCTCACTAAATCGTTTTGTTCTTATTGGTGAAGAAAGTGGAAAATTAGATGAAGTAATTACGCTGCAAATAATACAGTTAAAAAAACAGCGAGAGATTGTAAAAAAAATTAAAAAATCGTTTAAATATCCTGTCTTTTTACTGACTATATTAGTTTTTATTACCAGTATTATGTTGCTTTATGTTTTACCTGAATATCAGTCCTTATACAGCGCCTTTAATACAGAACTTCCTCATTTAACATTAATCCTGATTAATTTTTCACAATGGCTTACTGATTATATCAGTATGATAGCATTTATCTTCTTCGGTTTAATATTTTTTTATCGTTTAATTCGTTATTCTTTATCACCCTTTTATTTCGCTGAACAAGCTCTTCTTCTTCATACTCCCTATTTAGGTAAGCTTTTAAAATATCAGCAATTACATCTTATTTTTCAAATAGTCAGTATTACACAACAAGCAGGATTACCTTTATTACAAAGCTTAAAAATAGGAACAGAACAACTTTCACATCCTATTTATAAACAACTCCTTTCTAAAATGAGTGATCACATTATACAAGGTAAATCGTTGAGCTTATTTATGAAAAATGAGCCACTCTTTACGCCTATTTGTTATCAGTTTATTATTTGTGCAGAAAACTCTGGGCAATTGCTCTATTTTTGTCAGCAATTAAGTGATTGGTTTTATCATCAACTCGATGAGCAATTAAATACCATTAGTGCTTGGTTAGAGCCAATACTTATGACGGTCATCGCATTGATTATTGGTACATTAATCATTGCTATGTATCTTCCTATATTACAGTTAGGTGATACTATACAGTGAGTCACAATTTTTATGAGTGAGAGGCTGTTACTATGTTTTGCACTAACTCATTGATTGATGGTAATTCTATCACATATTATCAGGTAGGATGTTAGGGTAGCAGAAAATCACCTATCATAATAACCGAATAAAACCCAAATATTGCGGTTATTATCTTGTGATAAAAACAAAATTAGGCTTTAGAATACCTAGACTAATAGTAAATTTTAATTCATTAAAAACAGATAAACACAAATGGCTTATACGGTTGCTCTTACAGGCGGAATAGGCAGCGGTAAAACCACCGTTGCTAATGCTTTTGCCTCATTAGGTGTACCTCTTGTTGATGCTGATATTATTGCTCGATTAGTGGTAGAGCCTCACTCCTTAGGACTCAATGCATTGCATCAACATTTTGGTGACTGCATTTTACTACCCGATGGCTCATTAAACCGAGCGCTGTTGCGCCAGATTATTTTTGAAAATAATAAAGAAAAATATTGGGTTAACAATCTTCTCCATCCATTGATACAGCAAGAGACTCAAAAACAGATACAGCAAATTAAAGCGCCCTATCTTATTTGGGTTGTTCCATTATTAATTGAAAATAAATTAACGCATCTCGCCTCTCGTATTCTTGTTGTTGATGTAACACAGGAAGAGCAAATAGAAAGAACCATGAAACGAGATGGCGTAAGTCGAGAGCAAGTTCTCAATATTTTAAAAGCTCAAGCTCAAAGACAAGAACGATTAGCCGTCGCTGATGATATTATTGAAAATCACGATAATAGCCAACATATGATTGAAAAAGTTAAGCAACTTCATCAGCATTACTTAGAATTAGCTCAACAAGCGTTACAGGACAATTGCCATGAGTGATGACATCACAACAATCATCTTCGAACATCCCCTCAATGAAAAAATGCGTTCATGGCTTAGAATTGAAAACTCATTGATTCAAATTAACAGTTTTAGTGCAATTGATTCATTACCCACGGCTCTCTCGTTTTTCCGTGCGATATCAGAATTTATTGAAGTACTTGATCGTGGCGAAATCCGCGCTGAATTACTTAAAGAATTAGAAAAAAGACAAAAAAAATTACAGCAATGGCTTTCATTTCCTAATGTTGATAAAGCAATTGTCACTCAAATTATTGATGAATTAGCTGAAAATGCAATTGTATTAAGTAAAGCTCCTCGCATTGGTCAACATTTGAAACAAGATAAAGTCATCAATTTAGTTAAACAGCGCCTAAGTATTCCTGGTGGATGTTGTAACTTTGATGTACCGGCATTACATTTGTGGTTAAGCTTACCTCAAGCAATTCGTGATGAAAGATTACAAAGCTGGCTGACGGGGTTATTACCATTACAAAATGCATTAAATAGTTTACTTATGCTTATTCGCCAATCAGATACATTTAAGCCCGTTCTCAGTCACCGTGGTTTTTATCAAGACAGTGCTGAAGAAGCTGAATTGCTACGTGTTAAAATAGCCATCGAACACCAAATCTATCCTCAAGTCTCTGGGCACAAAAATCGCTATGCGATCCGCTTTTTACCACTTGATAGTGAGAATGGAACAGTACCTCTAGATCTACCTTTTGAGATCGCTTGTTGCTAACATTATGTTTATTGATATGAGCATAAATCGCACCAATGAAATCTAGGAGAGATAATGAGCGAAGAATTAGTTGTAAAATGTCCAACCTGTCAAACAGAGGTTGTTTGGAATGAAAGTAGCCCTTATCGCCCTTTTTGTAGTAAGCGTTGCCAACTTATTGATTTAGGTGAATGGGCTGATGAATCAAAGCGTATTCCAAGCCAAAGTGATATTAATGATAGTGATGATTGGAGTGAAGCTCCGCAATATGAGCCTAAAGACATCTAACTTTCTAATTCTACACATAAAAAATAGCCACTCAATCGAGTGGCTATTTTATTTATAAACGCTTATTTAACACTATTCTACTTTTGCAATAATGCCACAATGGTGCGGTTTGCAGGTGGGAAATCATCAGCATTTAACGATCCAATAGATGTCCACTTAAATTCTTGTCCTTCTTTACCATATGGCTCATTATTCCATTGCGTGACTAAGAAAAAAGATAAAGTAATGTGTCTATCTGGAAAATCATGCTCTACCGTTTCAAAAAGTGAGCATTGCGTTACATCAATACCAATTTCTTCTTGTAATTCACGGAATAGCGCCTGTTCTGGAGTCTCTTTATCTTCTAATTTTCCCCCGGGAAATTCCCAAAATCCCCCCATATGCGATTTTAGAGGACGTTGTGTGATAAAGACATTATTGTGTTGATCACAAATAATACCCGCAGCAATATGTAGCTTCTTCTTATCCATTATAGACAACCTATTGAATATTAACGTCATTATAACATCTTAGTGTTATTATAACGCATATCCAACCGTGCTACTCTGGTTTTCTTTCCCTTGCTATCTTGATTAATTAACGATAAATAGGTAACAAACCAAACTGTGCTAATGTTTGGCAAATAATCCCTACGGCACCAAAAGCGATAACTGAATAAATTAATCCTTTACCTCCCCACACTTTAAAGCCTGAGTTGGGAAATTTATCTCGCGCTTTCAGTGCCATAACTGCAGGACAGATAATTGCCCAGATACAAGCAGCCGTACCTGCATACGCAATTGCAATATAATTGAAGGTTCTTTATTAACCGACTTATTTTCTATTTTTTAGTCCTTACTAAAATAAGGATAGAGCTATCACATTGCACGAGAGCCATTATTATTGTGGAGTATTATTTATTTGATAGGTTTTAATATAGCAGTAAAGTGTCTTAACACAGGTGGTTCATATTCGAATTCAAGACCTTTAATTCAACGTGTGCTGCTGTTGTGTCAAAATGGAAATGAGAAATAAATACAGGATTTTTCGCTTTTCCATCTTTTTGTTTATCTTTTAATAATACTGGAAAAAGAATATTAAATATATTTTGGATAAAAATCACACTATTTATAATAAATGATATATTAACGTGATCATTATCACCTATTTCAAAATCAAATAAAATATTTTTATAATTTAAACTTCCATTGATAACACCAAGTGGTAATACATGTATTTAAATTGCATTTTCACTGAATAAAAATGATATTAAAACAACCATAACTTTTATCATGATTAATGATTTAACAATAAAGTCCTAATCTTTTAACCTCCCGTTTTATTCATTTAAATGAAATAATAATTCATGAAATATTTATTCCAAAACAAAACATTAATAAACTTATAAACAACAAATGAAAAGCTAATTAGCACTTTATTTTTATATCTTTGAATCTCCTCTCATTATTTATCTTCTCATTATAAAAAATGAAAAAATTTTAATTAACATTACTGAATTGATGATAGTTTAAGCAATAAGAAAAATAACACTGAAGATTATCACTATGAAAATCAATACACTAGACACCCTTTAAATTAATCATTTGTTTAATCAATATAATTTGAGATGTTAATCATTTTAGTTATATCGCTATTTAATATCGAAAGAGATAAAAATTTATCTTTATTTCATCTATTTTTAATTTCTTTTCATATTGAGAGTGCTCAGTATTTATTATTCTAAAATTAACGATAATATAAAAACATTAATTATTATCTTTCTATATTTAAGCAATATTATTTATATTTGAATTAATACCTTTATATTGAGGTAAAATGAGAAAAAAAGTTATTTTATTAACACTATTAAGTGGATTTTCAACCACTGGATTAACAGCAAATGACACCGGTTATTTAGGCTCGATGGGAGAATCGCGGCGCGCATTACAAGAGAGTCAACGTGAAATAAATCAACTTATTGAACAAAATCGCTATCAACAACTTCAAGAAAATGCATTAGAGGTTTCACCTTCCCCCACACTTATTACTGAATCAGAACATTGTTTGCCTATTAATGGAGTTTATGTTCAAGGAATTACTTTACTTGATGAAAAAGATCTTGATTTCTTAACACCATTACCAGAGCAATGTATAAAAAGTGCTGACGTTAATCGTTTAATCAAAGAGTTAACTCAACGTTATCTTCAACATGGTTATATTACTGCCAGAATTCAATTTTTACGTCCTAATCAAGAACAACAACTTGGGTTGTATGTTATTGAAGGTTTTATTGAAAAAATAGAAGGTGGCGATCGAGGCGTTAACACCGCATTACTTTTCCCTCATATTGAAGGAGAACCTCTTGAACTCTCAAAATTGGATCAAGGGCTTGATCAAGCAAACCGCTTACAATCGAATAAAGTTAAATTAGATATATTGCCTGGTACGCAATTAGGTGGCTCCATTATTCAGCTCTCCAATCAGCGACAAGCACCATGGCACCTAAATATTTCGAGTGATAATTATGGACAAAAAAACTCGGGGCGCTGGTTAGTTCGAACGAATGCAAGCTTAGACAGCCCATTGGGGTTATCTGATTTTGTTAGCTTAAACGCTAGCATTACCACTGATAAACCCAATACACGTTTTAATCGTGCTTACACCCTACTCTATTCTTTACCTTATGGCGCATTGACATTCAGTACTTTTGGTAGCTATTCCGAGTATGAATTTCATCAAGCATTACAAACACGTACCGTACGTTTGTCTGGAGATACAACACAAGTTGGTTTAAGGGGCGATTACGCGTTTTATCGTAGTCAAAAGCAGATTGATACCTTAAATATGCAGGTAACACATAAACAAATACGCAACTATTTCAGCCAAATTCGCCTTGATTTAAGTAGCCCTGCACTTACAACAGTAGAGCTAGGTATCAACCATTTACATATTATTCAAAATGGTGTTATCAGTGCGAATTTAAGTGCAGAAAAAGCCATTGGTTGGTTTGGTGCAGACGAATCACCTCGTGTTACTAATGGCGATGGTAATGACTATCGCTTTACAAAAGTTAAGCTTTTTGCCAATTGGCAACATCGTTTTGCTATATCGAATTCTACATTTTTATTCAATAGCGCCTTCTTTGGCCAATATAGCCCTGACACCTTACCGGGAGTGGAATGGCTAAGTTTAACGGATAAAAATGCGATCCGCGGTTTTGATCAAAGTACACTTTCTGGCGATAACGGCGGCTATTTGCGCAATACGCTTTCTTATCCTTATCGAATAAATACCTTTTCAATCACCCCTCGAATTGGCCTAGATGCAGGTCGTGTTCAACAACATGGCAACTATGAAGGATGGCGTAGTGGTTATGGACTAAGTTCAGGCTTAAATCTTCAATATCAAAAAGCACAATTCGATATCGAAGTCGCTAAGGGGCATTTGCTTTACAACCAAACGAATTCCAATAAAACCAAAGACCCTACTCAAGTGTTAGTTAGATTTTCATATTTATTTTGATTCACACTCATAGCAATAAACGGAGAAAACTCTATGAAATCAAAAAACTTCAAGCTCTCTCCTTCGGGTAGGCTTGCTGCATCTTTAGCGATTATTTTCGTATCACTAAATGCATATGCTGGCGGTATTGTTCCTGATGCGGGCAATCAAGGACCAAATGTTTCATCAGTTAATGGTGGTACTCAAGTCATTAATATCGTTACACCGAATAACGAAGGTATTTCTTATAACCAATATCAAGATTTTAATGTAGGCAAACCTGGCGCCGTATTTAACAATGCCTTAGAAGCTGGGCAATCACAGCTTGCTGGACAACTCAATGCCAATAGTAACTTAAATGGACAAGCTGCTTCTTTAATTTTAAATGAAGTTGTTAGTCGAAATCCTTCATTCTTATTAGGTCAACAAGAAGTTTTTGGTATAGCGGCGGAATATGTACTTTCTAACCCAAATGGAATTACCTGTGATGGATGCGGTTTTATCAATACCAGTCGCTCTTCTTTAGTTGTAGGTAATCCACTGTTTGAAAATGGTGAATTAAAAGGTTATAGCACGCTGAATAATACAAATTTACTTTCTATTGGTAAAAATGGATTACATGCACCTCGTCTTTTAGATTTAATTGCACCTCGCATTGATAGCCGAGGTAAAATAACCGCAGCTGAGATTTCTGCATTAACAGGTCAAAACACGTTCTCTCAACGCTTTGATATTCTTTCATCACAAAAACCTACGTCAGCTTTAGACAGTTATTTCTTTGGAAGTATGCAATCTGGTCGTATCCGTATTATTAATACCGCAGAAGGAAGTGGTGTTAAATTAGCCGGTAAATTTGTTGCTGATAATGAATTAAGTGTTAGAGCGGACAATATTCAAACGGATAGCCAAGTTCGTTATGACAGTTACGACAAAGAGGGTAGTGAAAACTATCAAAATTACCGTGGCGGTATTGCTGTTAATAGCAGTGGTTCTAGCCAGACTCTGACAAAAACAGAGTTAAAAGGTAAAAATATCACTTTGGTCGCTGATAATAAAAACCAAATCAAAGCCTCTGATTTAATGGGTGATGATATTTTATTACAAGGCGCCCATTTAACTGTTGATGGCAAACAGTTACAGCAAAAGGACACCGATACCGACAATCGTTGGTTCTATTCTTGGCAATATGATGTCACTAAAGAAAAAGAGCTAGTACAGCAAGTTGGTAGCCATATTGAGGCGAAAAATAGTGCAACATTAACAGCGACTAAAGGTGATGTCACACTTGAAGGTGCAAAAGTTAATGCAGGCAATATTCTGGCAATTAATGCCAATAAAGATATTAATATCAATGGATTAGTTGAAAAAGAAAATCGTAGTGAAAATGGCTATAAACGTAACCACACTTCTCGTTTAGAGACAGGAAGTTGGAGCAATAGCCATCAAACAGAAACCTTAAAAGCGAGTGAGCTGACCGCAGGTAAAACACTAGGTTTAAATGCCGAAGGGTCTGTTACCGCTCAAGGCGCAAAATTACATTCTAATGAGAATGTTGTCGTCAACGCTAAAGAGAACATCAATCTTAATGTTCAAAATACCAACAATGATAAAACCGTAACCGACAATCATGTTGTTTGGGGCGGGATCGGTGGTGGTAATAATAAGAACAATAACAACAAACAAGAAGTCAGCCATTCAACACAATTAACGGCTAATGGACAACTGTTACTTGCAGCAGATAACAGTGTCAAAGTTACAGGCAGCCAAGTGAAAGGCAACCAAGGCGCATTTGTTAAAACGACTCAAGGTGATGTTGTTATTGATAATGCGATTAGCGAAACCATCACTAAAACAGATGAACGTACAGGCACTGCATTTAACATCACTAAAAACTCCCACAAGAATGAAACTAACCAACAGCATTCGACTGGTAGTGAATTAGTTTCAGATGCAGAGTTAACTGTGGTCAGCGGCAAAGATGTTAATGTGATTGGTAGCTTAATAAAAAGTGCCGACGAGTTAGGTATTGAGTCTTTAGGTGATATCAACGTTAAATCTGCACAACAAACCACGAAAATCAATGATGAAAAAACATCATTAGAGATCACTGGTCACGCTAAAGAAGTTGAAGACAAACAATATAGTGCTGGTTTTCATATCACTCATACATCCAATAAAAGCAATAGCACAGAGACAGAACAAGTCGGCTCTACCCTCAGTGGTGGCAGTGTTAAAGTTCAAGCGGATAAAGATGTCACTTTTGCTGGTTCTGACTTAAAAACAACAGCAGGTAATGCCACTGTTTCAGGTGACAATGTTGCTTTTGTTTCAACAGAAAACAAAAAAGAGACTGACAGTACAGATAGAACCATTTCAGGTGGATTTAGCTATACCGGTGGCGTTGATAAAATCGGTAACAAAGCTGATTTCCAATATGACCAACAGCATACAACAACCGAAATCACCAAAAATAAAGGTAGCGAAACGCAAGTTGCGGGTGATTTAACTATCACTGCAAACAATGATGTAACACACCAAGGTGCATCACACAAAGTTGATGGCACTTATAAAGAATCGGGTGAAAATATCAATCACCTTGCTGCCAATGATAGTGCAACATCTAAAACAGATACTTTAAATATCGGTATCGATGTAGGTGTTAATCTTGATTATAGTGGTGTTACTAAACCAATTAAGAAAGCTGTAGAAGACGGGATTGATACCACAAAACCGGGAAGTAATACGGATTTAGATAAAAAAATCACCGCTAAAGATGCCATTAACAATCTTGCTAACTTAAGTAGTTTAGAAGCACCTAATGTAGGTGTTGAAGTTGGAGTGAAAGGAGGCGGAAGCCAGAAATCACAAAACGATACCCAAGCAGTTTCAACATCAATTACTGCCGGTAATATTAATTCTGGCAGCAATAACACCTTACATGACCAAGGAACTCATTATCAATCAACTCAAGGTGATGTTGCGCTAACTGCTAACACTCATACTAGTGAAGCAGCGCAAAATAAACACCAACAGTCCTTCCATGAAACAACGGGAGGTGGTCAAGTTGGTGTCAGTACCAAAACAGGCTCTGACATTACCGTAGCAATTAAAGGTGAAGGTAAAACCACTGACACTAGTTTAACGACAACAAAAGCTGAAGGTAGCCAGTTTAATTCAGCTGGCAATATCAATATTAATGTACGTGATGATGCGCATTATGAAGGCACTAAATTTGACGCTCGCGATGGCAAAACTGTCATAAATGCAGGCGGTGATCTAACGCTTGCACAAGCAACAGATACTCATTCTGAAAATCAACATAATGTAAATGGTAGTGCAAACCTGAAAGTAGGTACAACACCAGACAGTAAAGATTATGGTGGTGGCTTTAACGCAGGTGGGACAAATCATCAAAAAGATCAGACAATAGCGAAAGCGGGTTCAGTGAATGGCTCACAAGGTATTGAGTTAAATTCAGGTCATAATCTGACTTTGCAAGGAACTCATTTAACCAGTGAAAATGATGTTGCTCTGACGGCAACGAATAAAGTTGATTTCAAAGCAGCAGAATCTCAACGTACTGAAACAGGTAAAAACTTATCAGGCGGATTACAAGCAGGATTTGGCCAGAAAACGGGAGAGAAATCCTCTTCTGTCAATGGGTTAGGTGGCGCTGAATTTGCCATTGGTAAGCAAGATGAGAAAACAGTTTCTCGTGACGGTGGAACAATTGCTAATCAAGGCAATTTAACCGTTAACGGTAGCTCTGTTAATCTTCAAGGAACTAAAGTTAATAGCAAAGATACGCAATTAACTTCTCAATCTGGTGACACCACACTGACATCAGCACAATCCACGGATTACAAAAGTAATTGGGGAACAGATATCTCTTTAAATGGCAAACAAACCAATACCACGCCAAAAGAAGTGACCGAAGAAAACCCAGCCACCTCTATCCATAATATTGGTGGCAAAGTTTTAGTACACGTTGAAGATCAACAAAAATCTACTCACCAAAATGCCTCCGTAGAAACTGGCTCCTTAACTATAAATAGTGACAAAAACCTCACTCTTTCTGGTGCAAATGTTTCCGCGGATAATATAACGGGTAATGTAGGCGGTGATTTTACGGTAACGAGTCAAAAAGACAGAGATCGCCACGTTAATGTTGATGTAAATGTTGGTTACAACCACAACAATGATCCTAAATCTAGCCCAGTTAATAAAACCGCTGAAGCAGGTGGATCACTATTAGAAGACACTATCAAAGAAACTATTGATTCAGGTATTAAATCTGCAACTGATGTTATCTCTGATAAATACAATTCTCTTTCTTCTGCTATCGCAGATAAAACGGGGATCAGTGGCGAAACAAAAACCAAAATTGATAAAGGCGTTGGAACAATAGGTAATGGTATCAAAAATATCGTAACAGGCGCTGAAGGCCATACGGCGAACGCGGATATTAAAGTTTCTCATATTGATAATGATGCAGTTACCCAAACTACAACCTTAACAAGCAAAAATGCTATTTCATTAAATGTAAGTGGTACAACTCAACTTACAGGCGCTGAAATTAAAAGTGAGCAAGGCCAGGTTGATTTGGGCGGTAGCAGCGTTCAATTAAATAATATTGAAGGCCATCAATATGAAGCCGGAGCAGATCTTGATCTGAAATCATCTGCTGTTGATCTCGTGAAACAACTTGCAGGTGGTGACTTATCATTAAAATCACCTGTTAAAGTTAATGAAACAATAAATACAAAATCGTCTATTTCTGAAAAGTAATAGACACATGATAAAAGAGTAATGCCTATTCTTTTGTAAACTAAACCCGCTTGTTATTACAATAAGCGGGTTTTATAGATCAATTCAAAATAAAAAACAGAATACGATCTGTAAATAACAAAAAAGACCCACTGATGACTGAGTGGATCTTTTTTAATCCGTGCATTACACACTTGTTATCAGGATAAATAAATTAACCTAACTGACCATGACAATGTTTAAATTTCTTACCTGATCCACAAGGGCATGGTTCATTACGACCCACTTTTTTACCTGCAGCCACTTGACCATCAACTGCTGACATTTGAGACTCTTTTGTCACTTCATGGCTTAATTGTTGCTGTTTAGCTAAACGCTCAGCTTCTTCACGACGACGACGTTCTAACTCTTCAACTTCTTCAGGTAAACGAACTTGTACTTTGCTTAGTGTGCTGATCACTTCATATTTCAGTGATTCTAACATATTAGCAAACATCGCGAACGATTCACGTTTGTACTCTTGTTTTGGATCTTTTTGTGCATAACCACGTAAATGGATACCTTGACGCAAATAATCCATTGCTGCTAAGTGCTCTTTCCACAGTGAATCTAGCGTTTGTAACATCACGCCTTTTTCAAAGTTACGCATCATTTCAGCACTAACGATTTCTTCTTTCGCTTTATAAACTTCGATAGATTTTTCTAAAATACGCTCACGTAATGTTTCTTCGTGTAATTCAGGCTCTTTATCTAACCACTCTTTGATTGGAAGATTTAAATCAAAGTCTTTTTGTAGACATGCCGTTAAACCTTCAATATCCCACATTTCTTCCAGTGATTGAGGTGGAATATAGTTATCAATCATTGAAGTGAAGACGTCTTGACGAATGCTATCGATAGTTTCGCTTACATCTGCCACATCCAGTAATTCATTACGCTGAGTATAGATTGCACGACGCTGATCATTCGCTACATCATCATATTCAAGCAGTTGCTTACGAATATCAAAGTTGCGGTTTTCTACTTTACGCTGTGCGTTTGCTATTGCTTTAGTTACCCAAGGGTGCTCAATCGCTTCGGTCTCATTCATGCCTAATTTACGCATCATGCCAGACACTTTGTCTGAAGCAAAAATACGCATTAAAGAGTCTTCCATAGACAAATAGAAACGAGAAGAACCTTCATCCCCTTGACGACCCGCACGACCACGTAACTGGTTATCAATACGACGAGATTCATGACGCTCAGTACCAATAATATGTAAACCACCTGATGCTAATACTGCATCATGGCGCTCTTTCCATTTAGCTTTGATTTCTTCGATTTGCTCTTCCGTTGGCTCTTCAAGTTTAGCCACTTCAGTTTGCCAACTCCCCCCTAACACGATATCAGTACCACGACCCGCCATGTTAGTTGCAATAGTTACCGCTGAAGGTAAACCTGCGTTAGCAATAATATCCGCTTCCATTGCGTGGAATTTCGCATTCAGCACGTTATGGTGAACATTCGCTTTAGTCAGCGCTTTAGAAATCTCTTCTGATTTTTCAATTGAGATAGTACCAACAAGTACAGGTTGGCCATTCTTGGTACGCTCACGAATATCTTCAATAATGGCCGCAAATTTACCTTGCTCATTCATATAAACTAAGTCAGGGAGATCTTTACGCACCATTGGACGATTAGTTGGGATAACAATGGTTTCTAAGCGATAGATAGAGTTAAATTCAAACGCTTCAGTATCCGCAGTACCCGTCATCCCTGCTAATTTTTCGTATAAACGGAAATAGTTTTGGAATGTGATTGACGCTAATGTCTGGTTCTCATTTTGGATCTTCACACCTTCTTTTGCTTCAACGGCTTGGTGTAAACCATCGGACCAGCGACGGCCTTGCATTGTACGACCAGTATGTTCGTCAACAATGATCACTTCGCCATCTTTAACGATGTAGTCAACATCTTTAGTAAATAGAGCATGAGCACGCAATGCCGCTGTCACATGATGCATGAGCATAATATTAGCTGGTGAGTATAAAGACTCGCCTTCTTTCATCATGCCAGCATCGGCTAATAACCCTTCAATTTTAACCAGACCGCGTTCTGTGATATTCACTTGACGTGTTTTTTCATCAACAGAGTAATCACCTTCGCCTTGGAAAGTATCTGAATCTTCTTTTTCTTGAGAAACCAAATGAGGGATCACTTTGTTCATTTGGATATAAAGCTCAGAGCTATCTTCTGCTGGGCCTGAAATAATCAGAGGTGTACGTGCTTCGTCGATTAAGATTGAGTCAACCTCATCCACTAATGCGTAGTGTAATTTACGTTGAACACGCTCTTGAGGACTAAATGCCATGTTGTCACGTAGATAGTCGAAACCGAATTCATTGTTCGTACCATAAGTGATATCAGCATTATAAGCTTCGCGTTTTACTGGTGGCGCCATATTTGGCAAGTTGATACCAACGCTTAAACCTAAGAATTCAAACAGAGGACGGTTATTTTCGGCATCACGTTGTGCAAGATAGTCATTGACAGTAACAACGTGAACCCCTTTACCTGATAGCGCATTTAAGTATGCAGGTAATGTTGCCGTTAATGTTTTACCTTCACCTGTGCGCATTTCAGCAATACAACGCTCATTTAGAACCATACCACCAATTAACTGCACATCGAAGTGGCGCATA
This sequence comes from Proteus sp. G2673, assembly GCF_009915125.1. NCBI lineage: Bacteria > Pseudomonadati > Pseudomonadota > Gammaproteobacteria > Enterobacterales > Morganellaceae > Proteus > Proteus sp. G2673. The sequence continues at coordinate 108,978 of NZ_JAABLT010000021.1, read as the reverse complement.
CCAAAGACACGTTTACTTGCTTCACGAACAGTCGCAAACGCTTCTGGTAAAATATCTTCTTCTTTTTCACCGTTTTTTAAACGCTCACGAAATTCATTTGTTTTCGCTTTTAGCTCAACGTCTGTCAGTTTTTCAAACTCTGGCTCTAGTTTATTAATTTCATTAACAACTTTTCGCATACGACGGATTGTACGATCATTACGACTACCAAAAATTTTGGTTACAATTTTACCTAACATAAATCTTTATTCTCATTTATGGCGTGAAACGCCGAAAAAAGCCTCTGTATCGATAAACAGAGATAATCATAATCTTATTAGATTAAGTGACCCAATTAAGCTGTTAGGTAAGGCCCTGCACGAATACCGCGGATTTGTGCAAGCCATAATCCGGTATGATAAGAATTTGTATTCTGTACTAAAACATAGCCAGAAAGAGGAAGGTTGCTTAATGCAGATGATGGAGTCTCTGTTAATAAGGCATACAGCGTATCAAGCATAACCGCTGCAACATTAGAAACAGGTAACGGTTCATCTTTTACTTTAACCATCAATTCTGGTGAATTAATGGTGAATGCAAAAGAGAGCTGTTTAATCACATTTTTTACTGCGTGTTGTTGCCAGTAATTAAAGGTGAAGGATGAAGCAGGATTCTGTACACTTTGACGTAAGAATAAGTTATCAAACGCAATAAGTGCCTGACTTTGACGGTTTTGAGATGAAGGGGTATCAGTTTGCTGTGGATTCTCGGCATGAGCAGACAACAGCGAAGGTATTCCAATACCTGCTGCTACCATCCCTAAAAGCAGATGCGACCAAAAATATCGCCTGCCAAACTGTCGCCAAAAACTTATAATGCTCATTAACCTTCGTTGCTCATTAATTTTTATTTTGTGGAGTCAAAATCTATGCGGGATAGTTACCCACAATCATTGGAAAAAATCTTCATTGAACTTGAAGGTTCCAACAAGAGTACATTACAACTTATACAACAGCGCGCAACAATTTTACTAAAATTAAATCGCGCCGTCATGGCTCTTTTACCCATTCCTTTACGAGATAAGTGCCGTGTCGCAAATTATCGCAACGCTATTTTAATTATTGAAGTTGCAAACGCAAGTTGGTTAACTCGCTTACGTTATGAAACCCCATCATTACTTTCTGCATTGAGACAAGAAATTTTACCATCCTTATCCTCAATAGACATCAAAATAAATCCCTCTTTAGGAATAAAACAGGAAAAAAGATCTTTAATATCATCATTAAAAGAGCAAGCACCGATAAAGAGACGTCACTTAAGTTTAGAAAGCGCACAGTCATTAAAGTATTTGGCAGAAAAAAGCCCGAAGAAATTAAGAGAGAAATTAGAACGGTTGGCTGCACTTGCCGGAGAGAGTACAAGTACAGCCAAAGATGAACGTTAATTAGAGATAATTAACGTACTTTCCTTCACAGGAATTAAGCAAAGACCATTGAGGGAGCTTTGAAGGCTACTGGCATTTGCGCTTCGTCTTCAAATGTGACAAATTCCCATGCAGATTCTTTTGCTAATACAGCTTGGAGCAATTTATTGTTTAGTGCGTGACCTGATTTAAACGCGGTGAATTCACCGATAATGTTATAGCCACACATAAATAAATCACCGATTGCATCCAACATTTTGTGACGAACGAACTCATCTTCAAAACGCAGGCCATCATCGTTGAGAACACGATAGTCATCAACTACGATTGCGCAATCGAAGCTTCCGCCTAAACACAATCCTTTAGATTGCAGATATTCGATATCACGCATAAATCCAAAAGTACGAGCACGGCTAATTTGGCTCATAAAAGATTCAGCGGAGAAATCTAGTTTATAACGCTGTGTACTTGAATCAATGGCAGGGTGATTAAAATCGATAGTAAAATCTAATTTAAACCCATTGTATGGGCGCATCTCTGCCCATTTATCACCATCTTCTACACGTACGGTTTCTTTGATTCGAATGAATTTCTTCGCTGTACGAAGTTCTTCGATACCTGCATCAAGTAACAAGAAAACAAAAGGTGCCGCACTTCCATCCATAATTGGGATTTCAGGTGCATTCACTTCAATTACAATATTATCAATGCCTAAACCAGCCAGTGCTGCGTTTAAATGCTCAACGGTTGATATACGCACATCGTCTTCGTTAACTAAGCAAGTACATAACATAGTGTCACGAACTGATTTTGCGTCTGCTGGAAAATCCACCGGTGGATTTAAGTCAGTACGACGGTAGATGACCCCAGTGTTTGCTGGCGCCGGACGCATTGTAAGCGTAACTTTTTTACCCGTGTGAAGTCCCACACCAGTTGCTTGTACAATTCGTTTTAATGTCCGTTGTTTGATCATCATTTTATCTCGCAATGTTATCCGTCCTACCAATCATTATACTTATAATTGGCAGGACAGTTTAGCACAAAAAGCGGAGATGCCAATCTTTTTGGCGATTAATCAGCCTGTTTTCTCAAGAACGCAGGGATATCTAAATAATCCGGTTCTTTGTTTGACTGAGTAGATTGTTCGTTAACGGCTTTTGCAGCAGGCTTACTTTCTTCTACGGAAGAGAAAGAAGACATGCTGTTTTGCATTTGCTGGTAACGATTCTCCATTGCGCTTTGCTGATTCTGTTTATTAGTTACTAGGGTAATTTCTGGACGTTTGTCCATGCCAATACCTGTTGCAACAACAGTTACACGCAATTCATCATTCATTTCTGGGTCAAGAGATGTACCAATAACCACAGTCGCATTATCTGATGCAAATGCACGAATGGTATTACCCACTGTTTCAAATTCATCAAGACGTAAATCAAAACCTGCGGTGATGTTGACTAACACACCACGTGCGCCAGATAAGTCGATATCTTCCAATAATGGACTTGATATCGCCATCTCTGCGGCTTCTTCAGCACGATCTTCGCCTTTCGCAGCACCTGAGCCCATCATGGCATAACCCATTTCAGACATCACAGTTCTTACGTCAGCAAAGTCAACGTTCATTAAACCAGGGCGAGTAATAAGTTCAGCGATACCTTGAACGGCGCCTTTTAATACATCATTAGCTGCGCCGAACGCATCTAATAATGAAATTCCACGACCAAGTACTTTTAATAATTTGTCATTTGGAATAGTGATTAATGAGTCAACGTGTTTTGATAACTCAGTAATACCTTGCTCAGCAAATGCCATGCGTTTTTTGCCTTCAAAATTAAAAGGCTTAGTCACCACAGCAACAGTCAAAATACCTAATTCTTTCGCCACTTCTGCGACAACAGGCGCAGCACCAGTACCAGTACCACCGCCCATACCCGCTGCGATAAAGACCATATCAGCACCTTCAAGTGCTGCACGTAATCCTTCGCGATCTTCCTCAGCAGCATTACGGCCTACTTCAGGATTTGCACCTGCACCTAAGCCTTTCGTAATGGCATTACCAATTTGGATAGTCTGTCCGACCGCTGTTTTACGTAGCGCTTGAGCATCCGTATTGACTGCAAAGAAATCTACGCCTTCAATACGTTCACGAACCATGTGCTCAACCGCATTACCGCCGCCGCCACCAACGCCGATGACTTTGATCACCGCATCGTTGGTTAATTCCATAGGTTCAAACATAATTTCTCTCCGTTTTGTGCCTTCTCAGGGCCGCTTGCTCAAACGACCTCTTTTAAAATTTGTCTGATTATTAAAACTCTCTTTTTAGCCAGCCAGTGAGTTTCTTAAATAAACCACTGACAGCAGAGCGTTTCTCGGTTTCAGTTTCCTCACCAAAGTGAGACTCTTTACCGTAATGCAAAAGCCCAACCGCTGTTGAGTAGTAGGGGTCCTGCGCATAATCTGTTAGCCCGGTAATATTTAACGGTTTACCGATCCGTACTTGTGTGTGAAAAACACGTTGAGCACATTCAACAAGTCCATCAATCTGTGCAGCACCACCTGTTAGCACAATACCTGCCGCTAAATGATGCTTAATCCCTTGCTGGCGTAACTGTTCTTGAACTTTTAAAATCTCTTCATTAACAAGATTAAGCAGTTCGGTATAACGAGGCTCAATCACCTCAGCAAGAGTTTGTCGTTGCAGACTTCTTGGTGGTCTACCTCCGACGCTTGGAACTTCAACATTTTCATCTTTACCAACTAAAGATCCTAATGCACAACCATGGCGAACTTTGATAGCTTCAGCATCATTTGGCGGAGTGCCAAACGCATAGGCGATATCACTGGTTACAACATTTCCTGCATAAGGAATAACGCGGGTATGTCTTAATGCGCCACCGGTATAAATAGCGATATCCATTGTACCGCCACCAATATCAACAACACATACACCTAATTCACGTTCATCTTCTGTTAATACAGCGAAACTTGAAGCGAGTCCCGCGAAAATCAGTTGATCCACTTTTAACCCACAGCGTTCAACTGCTTTTACAATATTCTTTGCCATATCGTTATGGCAGGTAATTAAATGAACTTTAGCCTGCATACGCACGCCCGATAATCCAACTGGGTTTTTGATCCCTTCTTGATAATCAATGGCATACTCTTGCGGTATAACGTGTAAAACACGGTGTTCATCTTTTACTTTGACGGATTTTGCGGTATGAACCACACTATCAACATCATCTTGAGTCACTTCTTCTTCTGAAATTGGCACCATACCAATCTCATTTTGGCAACTGATATGCTTGCCTGATAACGCCAAATATACTGAAGATATTTGACAGTCAGCCATCAACTCAGCCTGATCTACCGCCCGTTGCACACATTTTACGACAGATTCGAGATCATTAACGCCACCTTTATCCATGCCCCGAGATGGACAACTTCCCACCCCGATAATATTCACTACACCATCAGGCAGGATCTCACCGACAAGGGTGGCTACTTTGGCCGTACCAATCTCAAGACCAACTACTAATTTTCTGTCCGTCGCTTTGATCATTATTGTTCTGCCTTCGCCGTCATCGTGTCATCTGCCACGTCTTGTTTATTCATTCTCAAGTAATAAAGGAGCCCATCCGACTGCACCACCGCTGTCATAACGCAGATCTACGTAATCAACACGTTTATCTGTTTGTTGTTGCAGTATCGGATACAACTCAATAAAGCGAGCGATCCGTTTTTCGTTATCCTTACGTCCTAGCTCCAATCGAACATCATTGTCTAAAACTAATTGCCATCCTTGACGGGCAGACATTGACGCCGCTTTTAAATTCAGGTTACTTGCAAGAAGCTGATCTCTCATTGCCACATAACCTGATAACACCATTTTTTCACTTCCTTGAGGGCCGTATAACAAAGGATAGCTTCCTTTGTTTTCCAACTGAGTTGGCAGACTGAAAACGCGCCCTTCTTTATCAAGAAAGTAAGTATCATTCCAACGGGTAAAGGGAACATATTCTACCAGATGGATTTTAAGTTCATCAGGCCACTGTTTACGAACAGTGACTAGCCTAATCCATGGCATACGTTCAATCTGTTGCTGAATGATATTCACATCCTGTGTCATAAATGTGCCCGGCTGTCCTAAAGACAAAATGGCCTGGCGCACATCATCATTCGTTGTGTAATGCCTTTCACCGGTTAATACAAGTTTTGAAATTGGCAGGCGATCTGCGTCTTTCATCCAATTAACCACTTGTATCCCACCCCAAACGATGGTGGCAATCACACATAAGAAAAAGATTAATCCTGATAAATAAGTACCATTACTCGGTCTGTCAGAATGTTGCTTCTCTTTGTGTTCTTTTATATTTAGCGCTGCTTGTGACATATTAACCCACTAACTCCTGAGCAACGTTTAAACAAGAGAATCGCCCATCCTTTTGTCCGATATTCCAGCGATTAATGTTTTTCCTACATATATATACTTTATGAACACTTTTAGGTTTGATAATTAAATCACTAAATTGTTCAATCTGTTGAGAATTATTTACTTTAAAAGAAGAAATTGCGAATTTTTCTTCGTTTTTCTTACTTTTTAACTGAAATTTCTTCTCAACACCGATTTGAGCAAGCGAATTCTCGATCATTTTTTTCGCTAATATCGTGTTAATTTTCTCATAACACGCCATCATTACAGTGACTTTATTGACTGTTTCACGATAAATGATGTTCACTTGCTCAAACATCCGCCTTAATCCTCGCTGAAAGATGGCTGTAATTTTGTATCGGCTAAGCGACGCGCTATTTTACCAATATTTCCAGCACCTTGAACTAAAACAAGATCATTATCTGTTAATACACCCGCTAATATTGACGAAATATTAGACACATCAGAAACCCATATAGGATCGAGCTTCCCACGTTGGCGAATAGTTCGACAAAGTGAGCGACTATCGGCACCAGCAATTGGCGCTTCTCCAGCAGAATAAACATCTGTTAATAATAAAATATCAACCTGATTGAGAACTGTGGCAAAGTCTTCATATAAATCACGAGTACGTGTATAGCGATGAGGTTGGAAAATCATCACTAGACGTTTATCTGGCCATCCTGCTCTCGCTGCTTTAATCGTTGCATCAACTTCTGTTGGATGATGACCATAATCATCCACCAGCATCACTTCACCTTCTTGACCATTAACATGCTCAAGCCCGTAGTTACCTAAGAAGTCGAAACGACGTCCAGTACCTTGGAAGCTAAGTAATGCGGCTAAAATATGTTCGTCAGCAATACCTTCTTCTGTCGCTACTGCAACTGCGGCTGTCGCATTCAAAGCGTTATGGCGACCAGGTGCATTTAATACAACTTGTAAATCAGGCATACCTTCACGAGAAATCGTGAAAAAGCCCTGAGCACCTTTTTGTTCATAATGCGTAATACGAACATCCGCATCTTCACTAAAGCCATAAGTCGTAATATAGCGACCCACTTTAGGAATAATTGAACGAATAACATCGTCATCCAAACACATCACTGCACGGCCATAGAATGGTAGATTGTGCAAAAAGGTAATAAACGTCTCTTTTAGATTGTCAAAATTACCGTGATATGTGTCCATATGGTCTGCTTCGATATTGGTAACGACCGCAACCATGGGTTGTAAATGTAAAAATGATGCATCGCTTTCATCAGCTTCAGCAATTAAATAACGACTGCAACCTAAGCGAGCATGTGTGCCAGCCGATTTAACAAGCCCACCATTAACAAAAGTAGGATCTAAACCTGCTTGCGCATAAATATTTGAAATCATTGCCGTTGTTGTAGTTTTGCCATGTGTTCCGGCAATCGCTACACCATGACGATAACGCATTAATTCAGCCAACATTTCAGCACGACGAATAACAGGAATACGTGCTTCTCTTGCTGCAATAATCTCAGGGTTTTCAGCACTGATTGCTGTCGAAACCACAACAACACTTGCGCCACGAATATTTTCAGGGCGATGATTGAAATAGACTGTCGCGCCTAAGGCAACGAGCTGTTGTGTGACTACGTTTGGCGCTAAATCAGAACCGCTGATTTCATAGCCTTCGTTAGCCAACACTTCGGCAATTCCCCCCATACCAGCACCACCGATGCCGATAAAGTGAATATGCTTAACTTTTCTCATTTCAGGCACAAACGATCTTAATTTTGCCAGTTGTTGTGTATTCACTATTTACTTCTTCACTCTAAGTTAATGGTTACAAGTTACGTTTATTTTTTTGCCACTTCGATTATTACATTTGCTACGCGCTCTGTGGCATCCGTAATCGCAACACTTTTTGCTTTTTCTGCCATCGCTAATAAGGTTTCTCTATCCCAATTTTTCAGGGTTTGTGCAATGACTTCTGGAGTTAAATCATTCTGTTCGATAATTCGAGCGGCACCCGCTTTTTCTAGCGGCAGTGCATTCCAATATTGCTGTCTATCTTTGTGCTGGAAAGGAACAAAAATAGCGGGTAATCCCGCTGCGGCAATTTCGCTAACCGTTAATGCGCCTGAACGACATACAACAACATCAGCCCATTGGTAAGCTTGCGCTATATCATCAATAAATTCAGTAACTTTATATTCAGATTTAACTGAATTTTTTGCTAATTCGTTCTGATAGCGTGTTTTTGTATCACTTTCGCCACCTTTTCCTGCTTGATGCCAGATTGTAACATGTTCACCGAGTAAACCTGCAACTATGGGTAAGGTGTGATTTAAAATTCTAGCGCCTTGGCTACCACCAATAATCAATACACGAACAGGCCCTGTTCTCTTATTTAATCGTACTGAAGGTGCTTCAAGTGCCAACACATCTTCACGAACAGGGTTTCCAACCACTGGTGCATTAGGAAATGCTCCCGGAAAAGCCTGTAATACGCGTTTCGCAATTTTCGATAGCCAGCGATTAGTTAATCCAGCGATACCATTTTGTTCATGTAAAATAACAGGTATCCCACACATCCAAGCCGCAACACCACCGGGACCTGAAACGTACCCACCCATACCAAGCACAGCATCGGGTTGATAGCGCTTCATGATGGCACGTGCTTGAAAAATAGCTTTAATAATACGAATAGGTGCTGCGATTAACGCTTTAATACCTTTACCACGTAAACCTGAGATACGAATAAATTCAATTTCTATACCGTGTTTAGGGACTAAATCGGCTTCCATTCTATCCGCGGTTCCTAACCATCGGATTTCCCAACCTTGAGATTGTAGATAATGAGCAACAGCCAGTCCCGGGAATACATGCCCCCCAGTACCACCAGCCATAACCATTAAACGGCGTCTACGTTCGCTCATTTCGGGCTCCTTACAAACGCCTGAGCTCGTGCTAGACGTGTTTCATAATCAATTCGTAATAACATCACGATGGCGGTTGACATAATAATTAAACTCGAACCACCGTAACTAATAAGAGGAAGGGTTAATCCCTTTGTTGGCAACATGCCTGCTGCTGCACCTACATTGACCAATGATTGGAATGTAAACCAGATCCCAATAGAACAAGCTAAAAAGCCTGAAAAACGTTGTTCGAGGAGCAGCGCACGTCGTCCAATTTGCATCGCGCGAAAAGCGATGAAGAATACCATTAAAAGCACTAAAACCACACCGATATAACCAAGTTCTTCAGCAAGAATAGAGAAAATAAAGTCGGTATGCGCCTCAGGCAAATACTCTAGTTTTTGCACTGAGTTTCCTAAACCTTGTCCAAGTAAATCACCACGACCAAATGCCATTAAAGATTGTGTAAGCTGATAACCACTACCAAATGGATCTTCCCAAGGTTCTAAGAAAGAAGTAATACGTCGAACACGGTAAGGTTCAACAATAATCAACATAACAACAGCAGCAATACCTGAGCCGATAATAGCTAAGAACTGCCAAATTTTAGCACCGGCTAAAAATAACAGCGCTAATGTTGTTACGAATAAAACCACAACGGTTCCTAAATCTGGTTGTAATAACAATAAAACAGCCAGTACTAACATCACCCCCATCGGCTTACAGAAACCCCAAAAGTTATTTCTAACTTCTTCAACTTTTCGGACTAAATAGCTCGATAAATAGCAAAACAGTGCAAGTTTTGATAATTCAGCTGGCTGGAAATTTAATGGCCCCACAGCAATCCAACGTGAAGCACCATTAACTGAACTCCCGACCCCCAATACCATCAATAAAAGTAGTATTGAACCAAACAACATTAAGCTGCTATAACGTTGCCAAATTGCCATTGGGATACGCATGGTAACTAACGCAATAAAAAATGCGACAACGATATAGATGCCATCACGTTTAGCAAATAAGAAAGGATCTTCTGCGAGACGTTGACCAACAGGCATTGAAGCCGATGTCACCATAACAAAGCCGACAACCGCTAATCCGAAAGTAAACCAGAGCAAGGTGCGATCATACGGCACAAATGCTGTATTCTCAGTTTGATAACTGCCCACTAGCCACTGTTTTAATCTTCGCATTGCGAATATGCTCATCAGCCAAGCTCCCTTGCTAAACGTGCAAATTCATCACCACGTTGCTCAAAACATTTAAACTGATCTAAGCTTGCACATGCAGGAGAGAGCAACACCATATCACCTGATTTCACAGTAGGCGCTAAGGCTCGCATGGCTTCTTCCATTGTCACTGTTAATAAAGAGACATCAGGTCGTAGATTTGCCAATGCTTGTCCATCTTGTCCAAAACAGTACAGACGTATATTGTCACCACTGATATAAGGCAATAAAGAAGTGAAGTCAGCCGACTTCCCATCACCACCTAATAAAAGATGTAATGTACCTTCAACTTCAAGTCCTCGTAATGCCGCTTCTGTACTTCCTACATTGGTGGCTTTCGAGTCATTTATCCAACGTACATTTTGGTGTGAATAAACTAATTGAAAACGGTGAGCAAGACCGTGATATGTTTTCAGTACCTCGATTGTCGCTTTACGAGAAATACCCACGGCATCAGCAAGTGCTAATGCCGCTAATGCATTGGTATAATTATGCTGTCCTGAAAGATACATCTCAGCCGTTGAAAGGACTTTTTCACCTTTCACTTTTAAAATGCGATTTATATTATCAAGCTGATAATCACCTTGCCCAACACCAAAACTAACACAACGATTATCTTTACCCGCTAAAGGTAACGTTAATGCATCATCTTCGTTATAAACACAGGCTTTTGCGTTATCGTAGATACGCAATTTTGCTTCACGATATTGCTCTAATCCTAACGGATAGCGATTCATATGATCTTCGCTAATATTTAATACCGTTGCAGCTGCTGCTTTTAAGCTATAAGTCGTTTCTAGTTGAAAACTCGATAACTCTAATACATATAAATCATGAGGCTCGGTTAATAAGGTCAGGGCTGGGACACCGATATTGCCACCGACTCCAACGCGAATACCATCCGCACTCGCCATTTCTCCTACCAGTGTTGTCACTGTGCTTTTACCATTAGAGCCAGTAATCGCTACAATAGGTGCTTTGGCTTCACGGCAAAACAATTCGATATCACCAACAATTTCAACGCCATGATTTGCTGCTTCAACAAGCGCAGGTGTCGAAAGTGCAATCCCCGGACTTGAGATAATTAAATCGGCATCATTAAGCCATGCTTGATGAAAACTACCTGTATGATATTCAACGTCAGCAGGAAGCTTATCTAAGCCTCCTGGTTTTTGGCGTGTATCAATAACCTTAGGTGTAACACCTTGGCGGATAAAAAAGTCAACGCAAGAAAGGCCTGTTATTCCAAGCCCAACAACAACCACTTTTTTTCCCTGATAATTTGCCATCTTAACGTACCTTTAATGTCGCCAGACCAATAAGCACTAACATCAGTGAGATGATCCAGAAACGGACAATAACACGAGGTTCAGGCCAGCCTTTTAATTCATAATGGTGATGAATTGGGGCCATACGGAAAATACGTTGACCGCGCAACTTAAATGAGCCAACTTGTAAAATTACGGAAAGTGTTTCAACAACAAACACCCCACCCATAATGACTAATAGGAATTCTTGACGTAATAACACCGCAATCGTTCCTAATGCGCCACCTAATGCAAGAGAGCCTACATCCCCCATAAAAACTTGAGCTGGGTAAGTATTAAACCAAAGGAAACCTAAACCCGCACCGACGATAGCAGTACAGACAATCACCAATTCACCCGCATGCATCAAGTAAGGAATTTTTAAATAGCTTGCAAAATTAACGTTACCAGTCGCCCATGCAACTAATGCAAAACCCGCGGCAACAAAAACTGTTGGCATAATAGCTAAACCATCTAAACCATCGGTTAAGTTAACTGCATTACTGGTCCCAACAATGACGAAATAAGCCAGTAAGATATAAAGCATCCCCAATTGAGGCATGACGTCTTTAAAGAATGGCACGACCAGCTGTGTTGCTGGCGTATCTTTGCCAATGGCATACATACTAAATGCAACAACAAGCGCTAATACGGATTGCCAGAAATATTTCCAACGTGCGATTAAGCCTTTGGTATCTTTACGAACAACTTTGCGATAATCATCAACAAAGCCAATCACACCATAGCCAATTAAAACCAGTAATACACACCAAACATAAGGGTTATCTAACCTTGCCCATAATAGTGTAGAGATGGAAATAGAGAACAGGATCATAATCCCGCCCATTGTTGGTGTACCACGTTTGCTAAAATGCGACTCAGGGCCTTCACTACGAACCACTTGTCCAATTTGCATTTTTTGTAACCATGCGATGAGATGAGGCCCCATCCACAACGCAATAATTAATGCCGTCAATAAACCAACAATTGCCCTGAATGTCAGATAAGAAAACACATTAAAAAATGTATGGTATTTAACCAAATATTCAGCTAGCCAAACTAACATTCAAAGCACTCCTTTAATGCGTTCACGATATCTTCCATCGCGGAGCTTCGTGAACCTTTTACTAAAACTGAAACAACATCATGCTGCTGTAATAATGGAATTAATTGAGCAAGTAAGTCGGCTTTAAATGCAAAATGCTGACCACCTTGATTTTCATCACTAATGAAATGGCTGTGCTCCCCAACAGTAAGGACGCTATCAATCCCTGCATTGTGAGCAAAACGCCCCACATCACGGTGACATTTCTCTGAGTCTTTACCTAGCTCAGCCATATCTCCCGCAACAAAAATCTTATATCCTGGCAATTGAGATAAAACTTGTAAGCCAGCAATCATCGAGCCATCATTCGCATTATAAGTATCATCTAACACCATTTTCCCTGTGGTTAACTCCACAGGGTACAATCTTCCTGGTACTGCTTTTAATGTCGATAAACCAAGGCGAATATCTTCAAGTGTTGCCCCAGCAGATAACGCAAGTGCGCTTGCAGCCAAAGCATTCGCGATATTATGACGCCCCGGTAACGGAAGCGTGACTTCAACACAACCTTCCGGTGTGTGTAAGGTGAAGTTTGTGATAAATTGCTTAACTACGATCTCGGTAGGATAAAAATCTGCGTTGCGTTGTGCAGATAAAGAGAACGACCATTTTGTTTGGCGCGCATTTAAATGATGTTCCCACAGAGGTAAGTCATTACTATCAAGATTAATAATGGCTGTGCCTTGCTCTTTTAAATGCGTAAAGATTTCACCTTTTGCCTGAGCAATTCCTTCCAGTGAGCCGAAACCTTCGATATGTGCAGAAAATAGGTTATTTACCAACGCACTATCTGGTTTCACCATATTTACGGTATAGGCAATTTCACCAATATGGTTTGCACCTAATTCAATAACCGCAAAACGGTGTTCAGGTGTTAAACGAAAAAGTGTTAAAGGCACACCAATATCATTATTTAAATTGCCATGGGTATATAAGGTTTCGCCGCAATGACGCAAAATAGATGCGGTCATCTCTTTAACAGACGTTTTTCCGGAAGATCCCGTCAGCGCAACAATCTTGGCGTGGCTAAGCGAACGAATATGTGCAGCAATCTCCCCCATTGCTAGATGTGTATCTTTTACAATGAGTTGCGGACAATCAACATCAATTTCACGATTAACTAAAACCGCAACAGATCCCTTTTCTTTTACATCAGCAATAAAGTCATGAGCATCAAAACGCTCACCAGCTAATGCAATAAACAAACAATCTTCATCAATTTTACGGCTATCAGTTGAAATCGATTTGATAATAAGTTGGTCTGCTTGGTTTTGAGCGATATTGCTCAATTTACCTTTGGTAATTTGTACAATATTTCCTAAAGATAGAGGGATCACGCTATCACCCCCAATAACCGAGCAACGGTTAATCTATCTGAATAATCAAGGCGACGTGAGCCAACCAACTGATAATCTTCATGTCCTTTACCTGCAACTAAAATCATATCATTGGTATCCGCTTGCATAATCACGTTAGTGACCGCTTCTGCTCGGCCTTCAATAGCTATCGCACGACCAGGGTCCATTAAACCCGAAAGAATATCTTGAATAATGGCTTGTGGCTCTTCACTACGTGGATTGTCATCAGTGATAACAACTTTGTCAGCCAGCTCTTCTGCAACAGCCCCCATTAGTGGGCGCTTACCTTTGTCTCTATCTCCACCACAACCAAATACACACCACAATTTGCCTGTACAGTGTAAACGAGCAGCTTGAAGTGCTTTCTCTAAAGCATCTGGAGTATGGGCATAATCGACAATAACTGTAGGGCGATTATTCGCGCTAAATACTTCCATGCGACCGCAAACAGGTGTCAATGAAGATGAAGCATTTATCACCGCATTTAATGGGTATCCTAATGCCAATAATGTCGCTAAAGCACATAAAAGATTACTGACATTAAAAGCGCCCATAAGTGGGCTTTCAATTATCCCTTCACCCCAACTAGAACTAAAGTGGATCGTTGCGCCCGCATCATGATAATTAATACGGGTTGTTTTAACAAAACGACCTTGCCAGTTTTGTGGCAAGGTGTTCTCCATTGTCACAGCAACAGCGTCAGGTAAACGAGATAACCATTTTTGACCAACGGCATCATCCGCATTAATAATTTTTTCACCACTATGATGAGTGGAAAAGAGTAACCATTTTGCTTCTTCGTAATTAGCCATATCACCATGATAATCAAGATGATCACGGCTTAAATTCGTAAATACACTCGCCACAAAAGGCAACGCACTGACACGACCTTGAACTAAACCATGAGAAGAAACTTCCATCGCTGTCAATGTCGCGCCTTGATTTAATAATTGCTGTAACTCTAATTGAATATCAACTGCAGAGCCTGTGGTGTTCATCGCAGGAACAACATGATCTAAAAGCCCGTTACCAACGGTTCCCATCACAGCACTTATTTCACCTAAACCTTGCGCCCACTGTGCTAACAATTGTGTTGTTGTCGTTTTTCCGTTAGTCCCAGTAACACCTATCAGCTTCAGCTTTTCCGCGGGTTGATGATAAAAATGTCCCGCTAACTTTGATAACTTGGCATTAAGATTATCAATATAAATAATTGGAATACCGTGGCTTTCACGGATTTCACCATGCGTTGCAACATCTTGTGCTTCCGCTAATACTGCTGAAACACCTTGAGCAATTGCTTGAGGAATATAGCGTCTACCATCAGTTTCATGACCTTTAATGGCGATAAAAAGATCACCACTCGCCGCTTTTCGGCTATCGAGTGTCATGTCTTTGAGCATCAATGATGGTGCTTGTATCCCGAGTGCCCCTAATAGGTCACTTAAGTTAGGATCGGCCACTTGTATCCTCTTCTTTTTTAATTACAAATTCATTTTTATCGTCTGGCGTCAATGCATCAGGTTCTACGTTCATTGTGCGTAAAACTGCGCCCATGATTGAGCCAAACACCGGTGCGGATACTGCGCCCCCATAATACTTACCAGCTTTAGGTTCATTGATTATCACAACCAACGCAAAGCGAGGGCGACTTGCAGGCGCAACACCCGCTGCATAAGAGATATATTGATTGATATATTTTCCGTCTGGCCCTACCTTTTTCGCTGTACCTGTTTTAATCGCGATGCGATACCCTTTAATAGCCGCACTTACACCGCCCCCACCAGGCAATGCAACACTTTCCATCATATGCACGACTGTTTTCATTACTGGCTCAGGAAATACGCGCGTTCCAGGTACAGGAGGGTCAACTTTAGTAATAGAGAGTGGACGGTAAATACCAAAACTACCAATCGTTGCATAGACACGCGCTAATTGTAACGGTGTTACCATTAGCCCATATCCGAATGAGAAGGTGGCCCTTTCAAGATCGGACCACCGTTGTTTTTTTATTGGAAATATGCCACTACTTTCACCAACTAGCCCCAAGTTAGTTGGTTTGCCTAATCCAAACCGTGAATAAACATCCACAAGTTCAGATGCAGGCATCGCTAACGCTAGTCGTGAAACACCAACGTTACTCGATTTTTGTAATATTCCTGTTATCGTTAGCTCATTATATCGCCCTACATCTTTGATTTGATGTCCGCTAATACGATAAGGAACAGTATTAATAACACTATTTTCTTGAATGATATGATTATGAAGTGCACTCATCACAACCATCGGTTTTACAGTGGAACCAGGTTCAAAAATATCGGTAATAGCACGATTACGCATCGCATCTTTAGGTGTACCCGTTAGATTATTTGGGTTATACGACGGACTGTTAGCCATCGCCAGCACTTCACCGGTATTTACATCAACTAAGACAGCGGTTCCTGATTCAGCTTTATTCTTAATAACCGCATTAGTTAATTCACGATAAACGACAGATTGCAAACGTTCATCAATACTTAACATCAGATTATGAGCTGCTTGGCTGTCTGTTTGAGCGATATTTTCAATAACACGATTAAAACCATCTTTACGAACAACACGCTCACCAGGGGCACCTGTCAGCCACTGGTTAAAACTTTTTTCAACCCCTTCAATACCATCACCATCAATATTTGTTACACCGATGATGTGAGCGGTTACTTCACCTGATGGATAATAGCGTTTTGACTCTTGGCGCATATTAATCCCAGTGATTTTTAGCTTACTAATATAATCACTAATTTCAGGATTAACTTGTCGAGCTAAATAGATAAAACGAGCAGAAGGTGTTGCGACAATTTTTTGCTCGATTTGATTCACCGGCATTTTCAATGCATCAGCAAGTGCTAACCAACGAGAGTCAGTCATATCAGGATTAGCATCTAATACAACTTTAGGATCTGCCCAAATAGCGAAAACAGGTACGCTAACGGCAAGAGGTCTGCCCATTCTATCGCTGATCATACCTCTTGCTGTTGGGACTTTTTGCACACGTAGAGAACGCATATCCCCTTCACGAATAAGGGGATCTGGATTAATAATCTGTAAATAGGCAACACGGATTAATAGCGCGACTAAAGCGATACCAATACCACCGCAAAGCAACGCAAAACGCCAACTCACAAATCCTGTTTTTTCTTCAGGCTTGCGTAGTTTGGCATTTGACTTTGTTTTTGCTTTCGCTTTTGCCGAACGTGAAAATTTCATACTTGCCTTATTATTTAGTCACCACGATGTTCTCTTTTGTTGGGTCAACATGGATCATCCCCAAGCTATCACTGGAAAAACGTTCAACTCGGCTATGATCTGCCAGCGCATTTTCTTCAAGAATGAGATTGCGCCATTCGATCTCCAATACGTTTTTCTCCAGCACTAAACGCTCTTTCTCTGCTGTCAATAAACGTGTTTTATGTGCTGTTGTTACAACATAAATCGCAGAAATAATCACAGCGATCAGTAAAAATACAGGTAATTTGCCATGACGCAGTAAATCCTGCCCTATAACTCTCGGTAGTGAATGTCGTTCGGTAGACATTTATTCCTCAATACGTTGTGCTACACGTAATACAGAGCTTCGTGCCCGTGGATTTTCTTCAACTTCTACGCCTGTCGGTTTCATCTTGTGAATACTTGATAAGCGAGCACTTCCTAACTCTTTTATCTGCGCTTCTGTGAGAGGAATACCCGCAGGGACAACAGGCCCCTTGCTCTCATCTCGAATAAAACGCTTCACCAATCTGTCTTCTAACGAATGAAAACTAATTACTGACAAACGTCCTTCAGGTGCTAAAACAGAAACCGCACCTTTTAATGCTTTTTCAATTTCATCTAATTCACTATTAATATAGATGCGAATTGCCTGAAAACTTCGTGTTGCTGGGTGTTTATGTCGCTCTTTTACCGGGCTTGCATCGCTAATTAAATCAGCCAATTGCTTGGTTCTAGTCAAAGGCTCTTCTGTTTTATTACGTGCAACAATGGCACGAGCGATACGCTTAGCAAAACGCTCTTCACCAAACGTTTTTAATACCCATGTAATGTCGTCTTCTTCTGCTGTCATTAGCCATTGCGCAGCAGATTGTCCTGAAGTGGGATCCATACGCATATCAAGTGGCCCATCTCGCATAAAAGAAAAACCACGTTCAGGATCATCAAGCTGAGGTGAAGAAACGCCTAAATCCAGCAAAACACCATCAATCTTCCCAACTAAACCTAACTCATTGACATACTGTTCAATATTTGAAAAAGGCCCATGAACAATAGAGAATCGTGCATCACCAATTTCATTCGCAACTGCTATAGCTTGAGGATCTCTGTCTATCGCAATCAATCGTCCTTGTTCCCCTAATTGCGATAAAATTAGACGCGAGTGACCTCCACGACCAAATGTTCCATCGATATAGATACCTGAAGGCTTAATATTCAGCCCATTCACTGCTTCATCCAGTAATACACTGGTATGACTAAAATTATTTGTTGTCATTATTTAAAGTGATAAATCCAATAGTCGTGTCGATAACGGTTCCTGTGAGGTTTGCTCGGCTACAATGTCTTTTTCGATCTGTTTGTACCAGATCTGTTCATCCCACAATTCAAATTTATTGAATTGACCGACTAACATGACCTCTTTTGTTAACCCCGCATGCTGTCTTAGCGTACTAGCTAACAAAAGACGTCCTGCGCTATCCATTTGGCATTCGCTGGCGTGACCTAATAACAAACGTTGAACTCGACGTTCCGCAGGGTTCATGGAGGACAAAGCCGCTAATTTTAACTCAATCTTTTCCCATTCTGGAAGGGTATATAGCAATAAACATGGCTGGTTGAGATCAATGGTACAAACCATTTGACCTTCAGAAATCTCACTCAGCGTTGTTCGATAACGGGAAGGAACTGTTATTCGCCCTTTGCTGTCAAGATTAACGAGTGTTGCTCCACGAAACATCCTCATTACCCCCAGCGTTATAATTTACACCACATTATCCCACAAATCCCCACAAATAGAGTTTACGGATGGTATGAAAACGTTGTCAAGCCGGATATAGGAAGCTTTATTTATATTTACAGTAAATTGATAAGCACACAGAAATGTTCAAATGATCGACAAAAAGAAAAAGGGGAATATTAACACTATGATTAATAGAGGTTATTTTTTAAATTCTATAAACAATCACGAAAAGTAATTATTTATAGCGATTACAAGCAAGAAAACCAGATAAAGAAATCATAATAAGTAAATCATGATTTTTATGATAAAAAACTAATTTATTGCAGTTCATTTACCTTTAGCCAACATAATAATTTGGGGTCGCTTTTATATAAGCAATAATAGCAAGACGAGAAAAAAATAATTCAATATCATAAAGATAGTTATTTATTTTTTTCTTACATTTTTCAAAATAAAATTAATTACTCATTAAATTTAAGCAGTACCACTTATAGATATGTCAAAATTTAATCTACTAACCTAGTAAAATTCGAAAAACAGTAAAAAGATGCTTAAGATTAATCTCAAATTTAATATTCTCTAAGCAATTCGACATTCTTAAATCCATAACTCATCCCCGCTTTAATTTAATAAAACGGGGATGAGTATAAACGTAGATAATTACCAATAAAGTGAGAGCAATTAACGAGTACGTCCTAAACTACCTCGACGACATAAATCACGACGAATACGTGTAATTCCTGCTTGTGGTTTTTGTTCTTCTTCAAGACTCGCAAGCACAAGTTCTAATACACGTTCAGCAATATCACGATGTCGCTGAGCAACAGATAAAACAGGACACTCAAGGAAATCCAATAACTCATGATCACCAAAAGTCGCAATAACCAATTGCGTTGGTAAACGACCACTACGTTGTAATGTCACATCCATAACCCCTTGTAATAAAGCAAAAGAGGTAGTGAATAGCGCATCAGGCATTGGATTGTTATTTAACCATTCAGAAAAAGCAGCCGCTGCAGCTTCTCGTTCATAACTATTTGCATATAGGTAGGTGACTTCTCTAGGATCATCTTTCCATACATTACGGAAACCTTGTTCACGTAAAAAACTCACAGAGAGTTCAGGAAGTGCGCCTAAATAGAGTACAGATTGCGAAGGAAATGCTTTTAATTCTGTTGCCAACATTTTGGCATCTTCTAAGTCATCGCCAACAACACTGATAAAATGTTCACTTTCTAATGCTCGGTCTAACGCAATAATTGGTAATGAACGATTTGCCCAGCGCTGATAGAAAGGATGCTCTGGTGGCAACGCAGTTGAAACAATAATGGCATCAACTTGACGTTGCAGTAAGTGCTCAACACAACGAATTTCGTTGTCTGGTTGGTCTTCTGAACAGGCAATCAATAATTGATAACCGCGTTGACGCGCTTGCCGTTCAAGGTAATTTGCAATCCTGGTATAACTGGTGTTTTCCAAATCAGGAATAACCAAACCGATAGAACGCGTACGACCAGCACGTAATCCCGCGGCAACAGCGTTCGGGTGGTAATTATGCTCTCTGACCACCGCCATCACTTTTTCGACAGTCTTGTCACTTACACGGTACTGTTTCGCTTTACCATTAATGACATAACTTGCTGTTGTTCGTGAAACACCAGCCAAGCGGGCGATTTCATCCAGTTTCACATTAGCCTCTTTTAATTATTAAATGTGTTATTTATTACATATTGCTATAAATTTCAGTCATCATGCTGATCTGAGTTTGCATTTTAACACAATTTACTGATAAAACCGTATGCGTCAACGTTTCCGTTTATGTCTTTTATCAATTATTTCAATCATCGTTATCTATCAATATGTAATTTTAAAAGAAAAAAGCACCAATCAGGTGCTTTCTCATCAATTAAAACTAATCTTGATACATTAATTCGATTTCGTTTCGATAGCGTTCAGAAATAATTTTACGGCGAAGTTTTAATGTTGGTGTTAATTCACCTGATTCCATTGAAAAACCTTCAGCAAGCAATGTAAAGCGCTTAACTTGATGAAAACTTGAAAAGTTTTTTTGCATTTCACGTAAACGTTCATCAAACAGCTCTTTAATTTTAGTATGACGTAATAATTCGATGCGATCATGGTACTTTAGATTTAATGCTCGGGCATGTTCTTCAAGAGCATCAAAACAAGGCACAATTAGTGCAGAAACAAATTTACGCGTATCAGCAATCACCGCAATATGCTCAATAAAGCGATCTTGCCCTAATGTTCCTTCGATCATTTGTGGCGCAATGTATTTACCATTTGACGTTTTCATTAAATCTTTTAAACGTTCCGTGATAAATAACATACCATCACTATCAAGTGCGCCTGCGTCTCCAGTGCGTAACCATCCATCTTCTGTAAAGGCAGCTGCAGTATCTTCCGGCTTATTAAAATATCCTTTCATGACAATGCTACCACGTACTTGAATTTCGTTTTCTGCACCAATTCGCACTTCAATGCCTGGCAATGGGGTACCAATAGAACCTAACTTATATTTATTCTCTTCCCAGCATGAAACTGTGGCACAAGTCTCTGTCATACCATAGCCATATTTAATATTAATACCGGTGGCCAAAAAAAAGCGGATAACAGCATCATCTAAACGAGCACCAGCTGCAGGTAAAAAGCGAACTCGCCCACCTAAGATTTGACGCAATGGATTTAACACTTTTTTATCTGCAAAGCGATAGCATAAGCGGGAAATAAAGCCCTGTTGGCGCTGATTCAGTTGTGCTTCACGCCTTTTTTCACCCTGCTTTATCGCCCATTTAAAGATAAGTTGACGAAATACTGAAGCTTGAGACACTTTATCTTGAATAGCGCTATACACTTTTTCATAAAAGCGAGGAACAGCACACATCACAGTAGGTTTAACCTCACTCATTGCTTCTCTAACAGCATGAGTGTCCGTTAAATAGACGTTAACCGCGCCTGTATGCATGACATAAAAGCTCCATGCGCGCTCAAAAACATGAGAAAGAGGTAAAAAACAGAGCGAAACATCTTTATCAGATAATGAGAGACGCTCATCATGTAGA
Source organism: Proteus sp. G2673 (assembly GCF_009915125.1). NCBI lineage: Bacteria > Pseudomonadati > Pseudomonadota > Gammaproteobacteria > Enterobacterales > Morganellaceae > Proteus > Proteus sp. G2673. The sequence goes on along the minus strand of NZ_JAABLT010000021.1, from coordinate 87,178 downwards.
TAAAGCTGTGATGCTAGGCTTGTGTAGTCGAGCATCACACCTTTAGGTTCACCGGTGGTGCCTGATGTATAAATCAGAGTAAACAGATCATCTAAACTGCATTCATTAATACGTTGCTTTAACACGTCATCATGCTGAAAATGCGTCTGATTAATTAAATCTTCCAGATAGCACGAAGGTGTATTTGCGTTTAACACAACATCGGAGTTAAACACAATAACATGTTCAAGCTGAGGACATAACGCTAATAATTCAGAAGCAATATCATATTGCTTCTGGTCACCAACAAAAAGAATGCGAATATTCGCATCATTTAAAATGTAAGTGGCTTGTTCAACACTACTTGTTGCATAAAGAGGAACGGTTACTGCGCGTAGTTGCAAAGAAGCAATATCAGCTAAAGACCAATCAATGGTATTTTGAGAAAAGATCCCAATATTTTCTTGAACATCTACACCCATTTCTAACAATGCATTTGAGAGCGCGTGTGTTTTCTTTTCAACCAACGCCCATGACATTTCGATATTGCGCTTAGCATCCCACTGACGATAAGCAATTTTATTCCCGCTGTGTAAAAACTGTTTTTGCAATCGTCTAATTATATGATAATCATGAAGATTATTATTATTTATCATAATTTTCCTGCTATTTATGGAAAAGCGACCCTGTTCTGAAACCGAAATAGAAAAAATGTCTCTTTTAAAATTTCAGCTTACACTTGTTCGCTGACTCGAATAAAAGTCTAAGTGATCCGCCAAAATAAAGGAATTCAATTTTACATAAATTTGTAAAATTGTGAGTTATGAAAAGTTTTGTCAAAAAAGGCTATCCCATCATAGTGAGAAAATGAATTATTGTGTTCTTATTTTTTATGGAAAGCTAAAAAGAAAAACTGATAAATAACAATAGGTAATTATAATAACTTAATCAATGACAATATAAAGAGGGGGATATTATTGCAAAAAAACAAGCCTAATATAGTTATAATACGAATAAGAGTCATTATTACAAAGAAAGGGCAAAAATAGTGACAGCAATCCAATTGAGTTTACTTAACTGTATAAACGCCATTTTGGTCATCAGCCGAATAACTAATGCTATCTGCCACTATTTCTGCATAATTAGTAATAAATACTAATTATGAGCAAAAAACTCTAGTTTTGACAAACTTCGCTTAGTAAATTTTTCATCCATAAATGGCCTTTATCGCGCGCAGTTGACTCGTGCCAAATCAAATAACATGGACTTGCTATTTTTTCCCAAGGTAACGACACGGCTTTAATATCTAATTGTTCAGAATAATTCTCAACTAACCATCTTGGTGCAATAGCAACTAAATAAGTTCTAGATACAATATTTAATACACTATTTAAATCTGTTCCTTGATAAGTGATTAAATCTTCCAATTGAGTATCTTTATAATAAGGCGCACTAAATGAACCAATATCATCTAAAGAAACAATCGAATGTTGCTCATTTAATAACATTTCTTTGGTCACACTCTCTTTAATACGAGGATGTTTATTAGAAACGACCAAAACAACTTCGTCATTAAATAGTGGTTGTGAATGAAACTCCGCCTTTTCAAATTCCTTATAGCTAATAAAGAATTCAATCTCTTGATATTTTAATTGATGTTCTATATTACTATTTAAATAAGACTTAATATTAACGTTAATATTAGGCGTTTCATTTTTAATTTGTTCAACTATTTTTGGTGCTAGTTTTATATCGAGAGGACTACAAATAGATAAATTAAATATACGTTCACTTTGTTCTGGTTCAAATCCTGCGCCAGGAAGTTCGTTATGAACCAATTGTAAAGCTTGTCTGACTGGACCAAAAAGTTGTTTAGCTCTTAATGTAGGTTGAATTCCTCGTCCATAGCGAACAAATAATTCATCATTAAACATAACCTTAAGGCGAGATACAGCATTACTTACTGCGGGTTGTGACATGCCCAGTACTTGTGCAGCACGGGTAACATTTTGCATTTGCATAACAGCATCAAATACCGTTAATAAATTAAGATCAACATTACGTAAATGCATATCTGTTGATTCTCTACTGGTAACTGTTGCTGATGTGTAATCCGTCATTTCTTACTCCACTATGTTATCATAATAGACAAACAAATATTATTAACCAAGAAATTGTTAATAATAGATAGGCTTTAACTATTACTTAAACTATTTATTAAAATTTATTATTCATCATCCATGCATACAACTAAACACATAAATTTCATATCAATAAAAAAATACATTTCATATAAAAATAAAATTGATATTGAAATTACATGTCTAGAAAATGATTATATCAATATATATTACAACCTGTTTTACTTTCTGCCTTGCAAATAATAAAACAAAGTATGATAAAAATCATAATAAAATAGTGCACCTTCATTCCTAAAATAGATATCCGATATCTATTTTTTATCATAATACAATGATTTTTATTCTTACATTCAAAACGTTGCTCACATTTATCAATCATCCCTTCCCTAACACCCTCTTTTTTATCAATCAACCAGCTGATTAAAAAAAAAGCAAACAATCGTTTAATTTTCCATTTCACTCTTTTTTAAACAATGTACGGAACATTAACCCAATCAATGAATTGCTGATAGTCATAATCATTAGTAAAAATTTAGATATTAGTCAGAATCACTTTGAAAAATTTATAAATAATACTGCTAAATGATTTTAAAAATTTCAACGCTTGACATCTTTATTGGTATTATGTATCAATAAATACAGATTATTGAGAACCTATCTAAGGATGTTTCATGTTGAACGCAATTTTACTATCAAGCCTACTACTACTCGCAACTTTTATGCGCGGTCGGCTTATGGGTAAAAAGTGAAACACACCTGCCCTTAGAGAGAAAACCCGCGCTAATCGCGGGTTTTTTTATACCTGGGAGAGCGCAAACAGCAAATAAAAAGAGAAAGGAACAGATTATGAGCAATGACGTGATTATTTTTGATACCACATTAAGAGATGGCGAACAAGCATTGCAGGCGAGCTTAAGCGTAAAAGAGAAGTTACAAATTGCTTACGCCTTAGAACGCTTAGGTGTGGATATCATTGAAGCGGGCTTTCCTGTTTCTTCTCCAGGTGATTTTGAATCCGTACAAACTATTGCGCGCGAAATCAAAAACAGTCGCATTTGTGCATTAGCACGCTGCGTTGATAACGATATTGATGTTGCAGCAGAATCCTTAAAAGTCGCAGAAGCTTTTCGTATCCACGTATTCTTGGCAACCTCGGCATTGCATGCTGAACATAAATTGAAGAAATCGTTCGAAGATATTATTGAAATGGGCGTGAATGCAATAAAACGAGCTCGTCGCTATACCGATGATGTGGAATTTTCTTGCGAAGATGCGGGTCGTACTCATATCGATAATTTATGTCGAATTGTTGAAAGCGCAATTAATGCTGGCGCAACCACCATTAATATTCCAGATACCGTAGGCTATACAACGCCTTATCAGTTTGGAGGCATTATCACCAATTTATTTGAACGTGTTCCCAATATTGATAAAGCCATTATTTCTGTTCACTGTCATGACGATTTGGGCATGGCTGTTGCTAATTCGATTACTGCGGTACAAGCAGGTGCAAGACAAGTAGAAGGGACGATTAATGGCTTAGGCGAACGTGCAGGTAACTGCGCATTAGAAGAAGTCATTATGGCGATAAAAGTCCGTGAGCAAATGATGAATGTTCAGACACGGATTAATCACAAAGAAATTTATCGTACCAGTCAATTAGTCAGCCAATTATGTAATACGCCAATTCATGCTAATAAATCTGTTGTTGGCTCCAATGCATTCGCGCATTCATCAGGTATTCACCAAGATGGTGTTTTGAAGAACCGTGAAACTTACGAAATCATGACTCCGGAATCTATCGGATTAAAAGAAGTGCAATTGAATTTAACTTCTCGCTCAGGTCGTGCCGCAGTTAAACATCGCATGGAAGAGATGGGTTATCGCGAAACAGATTATAACTTGGATACTTTATATTCTGCCTTCTTACGTTTGGCAGATAAAAAAGGCCAGGTCTTTGATTACGATTTGGAAGCTTTAGCATTTATGGGACAACAACAGCAAGAACCTGATGAGTTTGTAATGAATTATTTTAATACTCAATCTGGTTCATCAACCGTTGCTACCGCGAGTGTCAGTATTACTCATGGTAATAAAGAAATTACTGAAGCGGCAACGGGTAATGGCCCTGTCGATGCGGTTTATCAAGCCATCTCTCGTGCAACAGGTTATCCATTGAAATTAGTCACTTATCAATTAACAGCTAAAGGCGAAGGCAGAGACGCTTTAGGGCAAGTTGATATCGTCGTTGAATATCAAGGACGTAAATTTCATGGAATGGGCTTAGAAACGGACATCGTTGGTTCATCCGCAAATGCCATGATCCACGTTATTAATAGCATTTGGCGCTCAGAGCAAGTCGAAATAGAAAAACGCAAACAACATACAACACAAGAAGCGGTTTAATTATGTCAAAAAATTATCATATTGCAGTATTACCCGGAGATGGTATTGGCCCTGAAGTCATGACTCAAGCACAAAAAGTGATGAAAGCTGTTAGCGAGCGTTTCTCACTCAATATCACAACAAAAGAATACGATATTGGTGGCATTGCCATTGATAATCATGGCACACCGTTGCCCGCAGATACCTTAGTCGGTTGTGAACAAGCTGATGCGATTTTATTTGGTTCCGTCGGCGGCCCTAAATGGGAACATTTACCTGCAAATGAACAGCCAGAACGAGGTGCGTTATTACCTTTACGTAAACATTTTAAATTGTTCTGCAATTTACGCCCTGCTCGATTATATGAAGGTTTAGAAGCTTACTGCCCATTACGTGCTGACATTGCACAGCGTGGTTTTGATATTTTATGTGTACGTGAATTAACGGGCGGTATCTATTTTGGTCAACCTAAAGGCCGTGAAGGTGAAGGCGCTCAAGAGCGTGCTTTTGATACTGAAATTTATCATCGTTATGAAATTGAACGTATCGCACGCTTTGCGTTTGAATCAGCGCGTAAACGTCGCCATAAAGTAACTTCAATTGATAAAGCGAACGTATTACAAAGTTCTATTTTATGGCGTGAAGTTGTAACAGGGATCGCAAAAGAATACCCAGATGTTGAAATTCAACATATGTATATTGATAACGCAACAATGCAGTTAATTAAAGATCCTTCTCAGTTTGATGTGTTGCTGTGCTCCAATATTTTTGGCGATATTTTATCTGATGAATGCGCAATGATCACTGGCTCTATGGGAATGTTGCCATCTGCTAGTGTTAACGAAGAACGCTTTGGTTTATATGAACCCGCTGGTGGTTCAGCACCAGATATTGCAGGTAAAAATATCGCAAACCCTATTGCACAAATTTTGTCTGCTGCACTGTTATTACGTTATAGCTTTAATGAAGATAATGCAGCTCAAGCCATTGAAGATGCTATCACACAAGTATTAGCAAAAGGCTATCGCACCGCAGATTTAGCGGGTGATGGTAACGCAATCACAACTGCCGAAATGGGTGATCGTATCGCTCAGTATATTCGTGAAGGGGCATAACATGGGTAAAACATTATATCAAAAAATTTATGATGCACATGTTGTCAGGGAAGTGAGTGATGAAACACCCATTTTGTATATCGATCGACATTTAGTGCATGAAGTGACATCACCTCAAGCTTTTGATGGATTAAGAACAAAAGGTCGTCCTGTTCGTCAACCGAATAAAACCTTTGCAACAATGGATCACAACGTATCAACACAGACTAAAGATATTAATGCTTGTGGTGATATGGCGAGAATTCAAATGCAAGAGCTGATGAAAAACTGCCAAGAATTTGGCGTTACGCTGTATGACTTAAACCATCCATATCAAGGGATTGTTCACGTAATGGGACCAGAACAAGGCTTAACCTTGCCCGGAATGACGATTGTTTGTGGTGATTCACATACAGCAACTCATGGCGCTTTTGGTTCATTAGCTTTTGGGATTGGTACTTCTGAAGTTGAACATGTTTTAGCAACTCAGACGTTAAAACAATCACGCGCTAAAACATTAAAAATTGAAGTTCAAGGCAAGACTGCCATTGGGATCACCGCAAAAGATATCGTATTAGCCATTATCGGCAAATTAGGTAGTGCTGGTGGTACGGGCTATATCGTTGAATTTGCAGGTGAAGCTATTGAAGCCTTAAGCATGGAAGGTCGAATGACTTTATGCAATATGGCAATTGAAATGGGAGCTAAAGCAGGCTTAGTAGCGCCAGATGACACTACTTTTAACTACTTAAAAGGACGTCAATTTTCCCCTAAAGGCCAATCATGGGATGAGGCTATCGCTTATTGGAGAACCTTAAAGTCTGATGATGATGCAACTTTCGATGCCACAGTCACGATAAATGCGGCCGACATTGCGCCGCAAGTTACATGGGGCACCAACCCTGGGCAAGTTATTGCTATTGATCAAATAGTCCCGTTATTAAATAGCTTTAATGATCCCGTTGAACGCGCTTCTGCTGAAAAAGCTTTGGCTTATATGGGATTAAGTGAAGGCGTTAACTTAACAGACGTCGCTATTGATAAAGTCTTTATTGGCTCTTGTACCAACTCACGTATTGAAGATTTACGAGCCGCCGCTGAAATTGCCAAAGGTCATAAAGTTGCGTCTCATGTTCAAGCCATTGTCGTTCCGGGATCAGGCCCCGTTAAAGCCCAAGCAGAAGCTGAAGGCTTAGATAAAATCTTTATTGAAGCAGGTTTTGAATGGCGCTTACCGGGTTGCTCGATGTGTTTAGCCATGAATAACGACCGATTAAATCCAGGCGAACGATGTGCATCCACCAGCAACCGTAATTTTGAAGGCCGCCAAGGTCGTGGAGGTCGAACACACTTAGTCAGTCCTGCAATGGCAGCCGCCGCGGCGATTAATGGTCATTTTGCAGATGTTCGTACATTTGCAGTGGCATCCTAAGGAGAACATGATGAATAAATTTACTCAACACACGGGTATTGCGGTTCCTTTAGATGCAGCCAATGTGGATACCGACGCCATTATTCCTAAGCAATTCTTGCAGAAAGTAACACGTACAGGATTTGGTAAGCATCTGTTTCATGATTGGCGTTTTTTGGATGATGAAGGCACTCAGCCTAACCCTGCGTTTATTTTAAATCAGCCAATTTACCAAGGTGCTTCAATTTTATTAGCACGAGAAAACTTTGGTTGTGGATCATCTCGTGAACACGCACCTTGGGCATTAACAGATTATGGTTTTCACGCCGTTATCGCGCCCAGTTTTGCTGATATTTTTTACGGTAATTCATTTAACAATCAATTATTACCAATCAAATTAAGTGATGATGAAGTCTCACAATTATTTGATTGGGTAAAAGAACATGCTGGTACACCAATTACCGTAGATTTAGTGGCACAAGAGGTCAGAGCGGGTAAATTACATTTCTCTTTTGAAATCGACTCATTTCGTCGCCACTGCATGATTGAAGGATTAGACAGCATTGGATTAACGCTGCAACACCAAGATGACATTAGCGCTTATGAGGCAAAACAACCGGTCTTTATGCGCTAATAAAGATAATTTCTTACCGTCTTCTACTTTCTGTGATGTTTACTTTGTTATTCTTGCCGTAAATTCATTTACGGCTTTTTTTATCCCAACAAAACTATTCCTATAAATCACCAATAAAAAAGCCAGTGACTAATCATCACCGGCCGGTAATCACCGAATGCTCAAATGGGGGAGTCTGTTAGTATTCCTAATTTGTGATAACTAACATGAGAGCTAACTTTAAACGTAGAGATTATCGGTCTAATATAAGGAAATTAAAATTGATCACTTTATCAAGGAATTTCCTCTTTTATGACTTCACCCCGCTTAGAATTACAATTTATTCGCTTATGGCAAGCCTTTCAGGGAAAAACAACCGAAACAACGTTACAAGAATTAGCACAAACCCTGCATTGCACACGGCGTCATGTCCGCTCCTTATTAAATAAGATGCAAGAAATAGGTTGGATAAATTGGCAAGCAGAAGTCGGTCGAGGTAAAAAATCCACGCTTACTTTTCATTCTAATGCATTTGAAATCCAACAAAATCGCGCAGAGAAACTAATAGAAGAGAATGATATTGAAAAGCTTGTCGCACTAATGGGTGATAAAGATTCTGTACGCCAAATGGTGCTCTCTCAAATTGAAAAAAGTTTTCATCCTGGTCAACAATTGCTACGCATTATTTACTATCGCCCCTTTAAAAATTTATTACCTGGAACACCGTTAAGACGCTCTGAATTACATTTAATGAGTCAGATATTCAACTCATTAGTACACCTAAAAGAGGAAAATGGGGAAATCGAAGCCGAATTAGCTCATCATTGGCAAATGATCACAGAGCAACATTGGCGATTTTATTTACGTCCTTCTATCTATTTTCATCATGGTCGTGAGCTTACTCTTGAAGATATCAGCACTTCATTAATGAGAATGAAGCATTGCAATCCTCTTTATGCACATATAGAACAAATTTCTTCACCTCAACCATATGTGCTCGATATTTTCTTAAGCGAGGCTGATAAACAATTTGCAACGTTATTAGGTAGTCCACAAGCTGTTATTTTGCCACAAGAATGGGCCTCACTCCCTTCTTTTGCACAACGCCCTATTGGAACTGGCGCTTATCAAGTTATCGCTAATGATAAACATAAGTTACAAATCAAAGCCTTTAATCGCTACTTTGGCTTACGAGCATTATTAGATGAAATTGATATTTGGGTAGTTCCTGAACTGAATAAAAAGATGGTTTGTTCAACTATTCATTTAACAGATGATGATACCAACAAAGATTCACTAGAAAGCCGTAAAGAAGAAGGATGTTATTTCCTACTCTATGACAGTCGCTCAAAGCAGTGCCAGCAGTCTGAAATAAGGGAATGGTTAAGCAGTGTATTAACCCCTGTTAATATGCTGGCGCATTGTGATCCTTTCTATCAACGCCATTGGTCTCCTGCTTATGGATTATTACTTCATTGGCATCACAGTAAATTAATACGCCACCACCCTAAACCAACTTCATTAACAAAACTAACCGTTACTCTTTATAAAGAGCATCATGAATACAGCACTATTGCAGATTTAATAGAAAGTATTTTATCTCAATATGATATTGAACTAACCATCCAAGTACTTGATTATGAACAATGGTATTACGGTGAAGCTAATAGTGATGTTTGGTTAGCGACAGTGAATTTTTATAAGCCTTTAGAGTTCTCAATTTTTGCTACACTTTATGAATTACCACTCTTTCACCAGTGTTTAGGAGCATCATTTTCACAAGAGCTCACATTATGGCACCAAAAATCTTTGCCACTTGAAGAGTGGTGCCGCAAACTAACACAAGATATTTGGCTTTATCCTCTATTTCACCATTTACTAGAGCTACAAGGGCAGAGAACCATACGTGGTGTTAAAATGAATACTTTTGGTTGGTTTGATTTTAAATCAGCATGGTTTACACCTGATATCGATACTCCTAGGATAAAATAGGTTATCGCCTCTTTTCAGTATTAAGAGTAGCCATAGTTTGCGTTAATTCACAGAAACCTTGAAAGTTATAAACACCTATATAAACCCGTAGGGGATTTATTCACTTTTTCTGTGGATATCCATGTGAAAAAGAGAGAGATAATCAGGGTATAGTTTTTATATTGTTAGAAAGGCTGTTGATATAAATTTTAAAATATCACTTATAATTCAAATTAATAGCAACATTATAATGCCTATTTCAGCGATTGAATAAAACAATTAAAGCCCCCCCTCGCTTAAATAGTACAAAAAACAACCACAGAGCATTTTATCCACAGGTTATGCCGATTAGTTAGACAAAACAGAGTAATTTTGGTAAATATCTGCAAAAGTCAAGGCTGTAAATCAGAACAGTGATCTCACTTTCTGTGAGTTATCCCATAAAGCTGTGGATAACCTAGTGTAAAAGCCTGTTTATGATTTCAGGATAACCGTGCACAACTTGGAATTATAAATATCAATTGGCGAATTAACTCAAAAAAATGATGATATATCATGCTATTATGATTTAAATAAAATAAAGCTAAATACATTATCAACGACCTGTTTTTTCTGTCTATTATTTATACAAGAAGATAATAACTATGTTTACACCACCAGTCGCCCCCGAAAATGAGCAAGTTCTATTCGAGCGAGCAAAAGCGCTTGCGGGTTATACTTTTGGTGAACTAGCCGCTTTTGCACAACTTCCAATCCCAATTGATCTTAAAAGAGATAAAGGCTGGGTTGGTATGTTGTTGGAATATTATTTAGGTGCAAGTGCCGGTAGCAAACCTGAGCAAGACTTCAGTGAATTGGGTATTGAGCTCAAAACAATTCCAATTGATAAATTAGGTATGCCTTTAGAAACTACGTTTGTCTGTGTCGCAGCATTAACCGGAAACTGTGGTATTACATGGGAAAATAGCCATGTAAAACGTAAACTCTCAAAAGTGTTATGGGTGCCTGTTGAAGGAGAAAGGGAAATACCATTAGCGCAACGCCGTGTCGCCTCTCCGTTACTTTGGAGCCCTAGCCGTACAGAAGAAGAACTATTACGTCATGATTGGGAAGAACTAATGGATATGATTGTGTTAGGAAAAGTAGAAAGTATTACTGCCCGCCACGGACAAGTGTTACAAATTCGCCCCAAAGCCGCAAATAGCAAAGCATTAACAGAGGCTATTGGTGAACATGGACAACGTATTATGACATTACCCAGAGGCTTTTATTTAAAAAAGAATTTTACTGCACCACTGCTTGCTCGTTATTTCCAGCTTTAACATTATCTTATATATTTGTTATCTGTAAAACAGCTCCAAATCCAAATTGGAGCTGTTTTTTAAGTTATGTAGTCTTAATGATTAAAAAATCACAATTGTTTTTTCACTACTGCCAAAGGTGACCATGTCGATAACGAAATCGCTTCATGATTATTCACAGTAGTAAGTTGTTGCTGATTGAATATTGCCATCTCTTGGATAATATTAGCCACCCCTTGTAATGAAAGCTCTGAGGATGTTTTAGTAATCGAAATAACAGATTTTTGTTCTTGTTCATTAACCTCATTTTCCGCCATTTCTACAATTAACGTAAATTGCTTATCTTGAGTTTGATATTGTGTATTATTTCCAACTTGAGACGAAATCAAAGTTTCATTTTCCGCTAATCCTGTTACTAAAATATGGCTGTTTTTTCCTCCATCATAAATCGTCACACAACTTTGGCGCTTTTGTACTACATATACATTGTTACCTTCACCGCCACTCAGATAATCATGACCAAATTGAGAAATTAACAGATCGTTACCTTCACCGCCAATCAAGCGATCATTACCTTCTCCTGCAATTAAAATATGATGCCCTGTATTGACAAGAATATTGTCATCCCCTTTCCCACCATCAATCACTGAGCTCACATTATTATTATTAGCAATAATGTCATCGCCATCATTCAATTCAATAATAGGCAATAAATCAATAAGTTCTTTGGGCTTATCTGCAAGTGCTTCTGACAATAGTGTTGAATAAGACGAATTAACCACATAGGTAGATAATGCTTCTTTATTTAAAATAAGTGATTCAGGGATCACCAACAAATCATCACCTTGACTTATATTTAAATTCAAATTAACCATAGGCATAAGTAAGTTTGAATGACTATCTTGAGTAGGTAATGTAAAAACAACATTATCTTTATCTATTAATCGAATAGTCACGTTTATATCGACAATTTTATTTAATAATTCTGGATCAAAAGATAGCGTTAAATAATCATTTGGAAGGTAACGATGAGATAAAAGGCCATCTTTAAATGTTAAGTCAAAACCACTTATATCTGTTAAAAAGAAATAGTTCACATCATCATTAGTTAATTTATCTATATGATCAGAAAGTGAGATATTCACCCTTTCATTCTTATTTTTTATTAAAAATGTTTTTATTTGATAACTATCATTTCCCTGGCTTAATTTAATGTATGAATTAGCCTCAATACCAAAATAACTATTGTTTTGGTTATTCCCTTGAATACCAAATCGTAAATTTGTTCCAGATGATAAACCACTGTATTTTAATTCTGGTAATAATTTTATACTTCTACTTTGATCTTTAAAAACAGTAATAAATAAATTACTATCCTCATTAATATAAAAATCTTTAATAGCTAGATTTGATTCATTATATTTTTCTAAATAACTAAATTTGTATAATACTTTATCTTTAGTGTTTTCATCCAAAGTGAGTGCAAAACCATCTTGAGTGATTAATGTATAATGATGTAAGGGCGTATTATTTACAGAATCATTATAAACATTTTTTAATGTTACAGAATGATAAATATGTTTTCCTTCTTGGTTTTCATTATCAATTTTAAAATCAAAAATAATATCCTTTTTATTACGTTTTATTGAAATAATTTCATCAAAATAATAGTTAAATCTTACAACACTAGATTCTAATTTATTATTCTCATTAATAATAGTTTCAAATAATTTATTATAATTTTGTTCTAAATAAGATCGTAAAATAATATAACTATCATTACCTTCACCACCTTCAGCATAACCTTCATTTAATACCAATGTATCATTTCCGCCTTTACCATATAAATGATCAACACCACCAGCACCATTTAAATAGTTAGCTTCTTCATTCCCTAAAATATAATCATCCCCAATTTCACTGCCAATAACATTTTCAATACTGTCTAAATAAGCAATGACTTTTTGATCTTGTAACTCAATATTTGGCATGGTATCAACAAGTTTTTTAGAATAAAGATTCCCTTTATTTTGATAAAGATAAAGCTTTGAATGAAAGTTTTGGCTATTCGTTTTATCTTCTGAATCTTTAAATTTAACGTAATTATGTTGTAAATTGACTTTATAACCTGTGTATTTACCCGTGCTTTTTATCAGGCAAAGTGTGTCATTTCCTTCTCTACCATAAAAGCGGCTCGCATAATGAGGTGACTCTGATGTAAATACATTAAATACATCATCTTTTGAACCGCCACTTAATCGCTTAGTACCATTATAAATATCAAATGTATTTTGAGTTATTGAAGGTGCTGAAATAATATCATTACCATTATGTGTATTAAAATAAAGCACTGAATTTTCATGCCAACCTGAAGTATAATATTTTTCAATATCATTGACTTTTATTAATCCATTCTCTAATTTACTTTCTCCTAATTTATCAATTACATAATTTTTAGTTGTTTTACTATTCTTAAAAAAATCCTCATCCACCATCTCACCAAAAATAACATTTTCATCCTCAGAAGCAACTTTTATTGTATACCTGTTTAACTCATTAGCATAAAAATCAACATCAAAAATAAGTTTTTCATCTGTGGCAATCGCTTCTTTAGGTAAATAATATTTATATTCTGTTTTTTTTGCATATAGGTGAGAATTAAGCGATGCAATTTCTTCAGCTTCTTGTTGGCTCATATTTTTAGCCATATGCTGTATAATAAAATCGCTTGACGGCATTAACATAGAATCAACTGTTTCTCCTATTAATATAGGAATAACTCTATAATAATAATATTCTTGATAAATCTGTTTTTCATTTGTATAAAAATAGAAACTATTTGAATTTTGTTTATTTATCTCTTCAAAATAAGTTAGTGCCTTTTTATCAATCATCTCTTCAAGTTGATTTTTAGTGTCTAAATATATTATCTTATTCTTCTTATCTGGCTTAATATCCCCCATAAGAAAAGCATAAAAACCATTATCTAATTCCTCCATAGGTGTAAAACTGACTTGCTTTTTTGCTTCTTCAATTAATCTTACAGCATTATAAATTGAAGTTGCCAATGCAATCAAAGTACCCGCGACAATACCAATAGGTCCTGCAATAGTTGAGCCAGCAAGCATAGCAATAGAAATTCCTACAGTAACAAGCCCTGAGACAACAGCTAATGAACCATTAACGATATAATCAATTTTCTTTTTTTCATCAGTTTCGCCAGAAATACGGCTGAAATTATCATAAGCATTATAAATATCAAATCCAACAGAAAGAATATTAAGCGCAATCCCCACTCGAGTGCTTATCTTACTTATATATTCCAAAGGATTGTTTCGATATCGCAATAATCCTTTTGCTATTACAATTTCAATTATTTCAGAAGCTCCATTAAATGCCATTTCAGACCACATTAATGACAAGTTAGTGATTATTTCTTTTCGTTGTTGCAACGATATATTGGGATTATTGAGTTGTTCTGCCAAAGAAAAAGTATTATTAACAGATTGCCATATAGAATACCCAATATGGGTATAACCTACCTTACTCAATATTTTCATATGTCTAGGTATTTTTAATGAAGGTTTTCTGACGCTATCCCAATAATATTTATTAAATGGCGTTTTTTTTAATTCTAGAATTTTAACCAATCGCTCATAGCTTGCAAGATAATCAATACGTTCAGCATTCATTGAAATTAATTTTTTTATATTTTTCTCTTTATTTTTTAATAACTTTTTAATAATAAGAATAGCTTTTTTATCATCATCTGTTCCAGAAGCACTAAAAAAATAATCATTTATCTTATCTGCATCGAATGTAAGATTAGAATAATCATGTTTTTTTTCAAAAACATCAATATCCTCTATTTTTTTGTTATTAATTCTCACACCTAAACTGATAAGTAATCTTTTTTCCACTTCGATGCCATAGATCTTTATTTTATTCACTATAATTTTATTGTTATTAAGCCCTAAACTTAATTCAAATAAATTATCATTTAATTTTTTCTCATGTGATACTTTCTTAATTAGTTCTCGCAACTCTTTTATTTCAACCGATGATGAAATTTTTTTATCGTTATTTAATGTGATTAAATAATCAATATCATTAATAGCAACATTATACTCATTTTTATTTAAGGCTATTTTCAGCAGATCAATTGTCAATTTATTTTTATCAAATTCATTAAAATAATGAGAAAGTAAATTGGTTGATGCATCATTTAAATGACGAACCGATTCCGGAACATCATGAATACAATTTATTAATGTTTTAACTCTATCTATATTATTAGTTACAGTATCGTTTAAATAGTTAACATTATAATTATTTATCCACTCATCTAAGGTTATCTTTTTATTCACATACTGATTAAACGATTTACTTATTAATGGATCATTAATAGCAATATATAACTTATTAGATAATAAGGTGCTATTCTCACTAGAGAAAACCTTTGAAATTTCTTTAAAATATTTATGTGTTGCATATTCAACTGAAATTTTTCCTTCGATAATTTTATCTATTATATTTTTAATAGTTACCGATTTTAGTGATTCACCACGACAAGATTCAAAAATATTATTCAATTTGGAAACATTTAGATTTCTTTCAATTTTTTCGCTAAATGTCGTTCTATGTTTGTCAATACCAATGCCTTTTAATTCCCCGTCATATAAATCAAACACGGGCTCTTGATAATGTATTTCATTAGCAATTTCTAATACAACGTAATTTTTATTATTGATAATTTTATTTTTTATCACACGAAAGTGTGTTCCCGGAACAATAATTGCTCTTTCTGAAGAACCTGAGTTAAGACTTGTTAATGGTTTCGCATTATGTTTTCCAATAATAGAAATATACACATTATCAGAGGATATTTTTTTTACTTTTTCAATATTACTAAAACCATAAAAAACACCATCAAAAGCGAGCAATTTTCCTTTTTTATAATTATTTTTTAAAACATTACTGTTTTCAACACTAAATGATTTGTATATTGGTGTATTAATATTAGGATATTTGGATAACAAAGAAAAAAAACTAATTAATTTTTTTTCATTCGTTTTATTCAGAAAAATCCCATCTTTATTAATCAATGACTTAAGCAATTTATAACCCGTTCTTTTAAACCACTGTATATCTCTTTTTTTAGAATAAAATTCTCTTTGCACTTTTCTAGGTAGAAGATGATTTACATTATTCATCTTATTAGAAAGATCATTTTTACGATTATATTCCGATGATAATAAATTTATTTCATTATTATCAAATTCTATTTCTGGTAAAAGTGAATTATTTTCAACATAAGAACCTTCATTAAACTTATTAAGTGAAGATTCATATTCTAACGTATATTTATCTTTTTTATCTATACTAAATTTTCGTCCTATTTCTTTTTTCGTATCAACAAATTTGCTAGAAATTTTTTGTTTTTTTGTAAAATAGTTATTATTGCTCCCATCGTTCCATTTTTCGTTTAAAGGAGCAATATAACCTAGATCAATCATAAATTGCTGAAACTTTGAAAATTCATCTGGTGATTTTAATACAACGGTGCCATTATTATTAATATAAAACAAATCATCTAATGTTTGATTTTTGGAATTAAGTGGTTTATCCAACAGTGATTTAGGAACAAAAAAAGTAGCAGGAAAATTGTCATGAATTACCGCAAAGGGGTTAGCATCATCGGCACCATGATGAACTATTTCCATCCCTGTTGATCTTCCCAATGCTGTATTTAATTCTTTTTTTAGTTCTTTTATTTGCTGACTGATAAATCCTAATTGATGCCCTTCATTTTTTTCGTATAATAATTTATCGTTATACAATATTTTTTGCTTATCAGTTAACTCAGCATAATTCACACTTTGTTTCCATTCCTCCCAAGATACAGGCTTGTTAACTCGTGTATTTGTTCCTAAATGACTATAAGGATAAATCACCGTAAATAAATCATAGTCTGCAATCATCGGTTTATTTGATATAGGATCAGACATCACCAATACAGGCTCTGTTCCACTATGATTATAGTATTGAACTAAATAATACTGTTTATTTTCTATTATTTTTGGCTCTAAAAAAAACTCATGCGTTTTATTATTGTGTATAACTTCAAATTTTATAGGTGAATTTTTATCATAAAGATAATCGATCACTTTATTCTCTACCAATTCGTTTACTCTTTCGGCTGAAATATAAAGCTTACTCACAGATGCAGCCCCAGAATTTATTGCTTCTTCTACTGCTTTATTGTATTTCAATAGATTTTTTTGTGCCGATGCTTTAGCCAATGATTGATCGACCGGAATAAAGCCAGCCATAGGCCCCCAATCAGAACTTTTCGCCTTAATAGCTAAGTTCTTACTACTATATTCTCCCGATGAAATTAATGAAGTTGAATTAACATCTATAGGTCTTACGCCAATAATAATCCCTTTTTCTTCTGCTATCTGAGAAAATATTTTTTGATCTTTAATTGGCATACCTATCTTTATTTTATTTATCTCATTTTTCTTATTGTTATAACCTAATGATTTTAGTGTTTTCTGTTGTTCTATTTTATTTAATTCTGAAAAACTATTATATTCCTCCCTATTAGTGAAACTAAATTTTTTTACTTTTTTATTTTTATTTAATAATTCTTTGTAGATAATATTATTATTATAATCCTCATTAGGATTTTCATAAGAGAAATAAATAGTTGTATTTATTTCTAAATCTGATGGAAAAATAAATTCATTTTTTGGAAGATAACTACTTAATATAACACCTTTTATTTCATTATTTTTAGCAATATTATTTTTGGATAATAAAAGTGCATTTTCCCTTTGATCGTTATTTCCATGAATAAAAATATTTTGAGGTAATTGCCCCCTATGCTGTAACCAAAGATGTTCTAATAAATCAAAACCTGCATTTTTATTTTTTGATACATCAACAATAAATAAATCATATCCAGCTGCATGATATTCATCTACATATCTAATATAGTTCTTTTCTATTTCATCCGTTTCACTCAGAAGAATAATGATATTTTCATTTCCGTTAATACTCTTTTTTTTATTATATAATGAATAATATGCATTTATTTTATCATTATTTACTTTTTTTAAGGCATCTCCCTCTATATTTATAAGTGTAAAGCTATATGATTCATCATGACTTATTAATGATTTATTTTTTTCCATTTTATATTTTCCATTTAAATAATTTATTTATCTGAAAAATAATTACATTATTATACTAATGTAAATATAAAAAATAACACACATTAAAGTAAGATTTATAATTATAATAACGCGAATTAACATAATGATTTTATTAAAAAAGTAGCTTCATATTATGAAGCTACTTTTCTTTAGTTGAATCTAATTTATTTTTTAATATTAGTGATATAACGTTCTTGAATAAAAGTGTTTTCGTACCTAACTAATTTATTAGCATCAAACAACGTTATTTTTTAGCCGCCTGCAAATAGAGCATATCAAGTGCAATAGTCGCTCCTGCAAGTGCGGTTATATCTGATTGATCGTAAGCTGGAGAAACTTCAACTAAATCCATACCAACAATATTCAACGGTTGTAATGCACGTAAGATCTTCAGGGCTTTATCGGTTGTTAAACCGCCAACAACCGGTGTTCCTGTTCCTGGAGCAAACGCCGGATCAAGACAATCAATATCAAAAGTCAGGTAAACAGGTAAATCGCCAACAATACCTTTGATTTGATCAACAAGCTCGGTTACACCACGATCGTTAACTTGTGCTGCATCCAATACAGTGAAACCATTGTCACTGTCATGATCAGTACGAATACCAATTTGTACTGAGTGGTTAGGATCGATTAATCCTTCATTTGGTGCATGGAAGAACATTGTACCGTGGTCAAATTTACTGCCATTACCATAAGTATCGGTATGCGCATCAAAATGAACTAATGCCATTTTGCCAAAGTGTTTTGCATGGGCACGTAATAAAGGTAATGTGACAAAATGGTCACCACCAAACGTTAAACATTTTTTACCTGCGGCTAATAACTTCTCTGTATGAGCTTGTAATTTATCGCTCATATCTTGTGCATCACCGAAGTTAAAAACTAAGTCACCGCAATCGACAACATTTAAACGTTCACGCATATCGAAATCCCACGGCCAGCGGTTACCTTCCCACGCTAAATTGGTTGAGATTTGACGAATCGCGCCTGGTCCATGACGAGTTCCTGCTCGACCCGATGTTGCCATATCAAAAGGCACACCCGTAATAACCCAATCTGCATCACTGCTGTAAGGCTGAAAATTCAGTGGAAAACGTAAAAAACCAAATGCATTAGAGATCAATGAATTATCAGTCTCATTACCTAACGTACTATTTTTCATGCTATTACCTCTGTTACTTATTTAAAATAAGCAACATACAATCAATATGATAGATAAAGAGTGATGTTTAAACACATCACTCTTGCATTGGAAAGTGAAGAATTACTCTTCTTCTTCCAGATACGTATAACCGTATAAACCACTTTCAAATTCAGTCAGGAATTGCTCTTGTAATGCTTCATCTAACTGTGCATTTTTTACTTGAGTGCGGAAACGTTCTAGTAGCACGGCAGGATTTAACTTAACGTATTGAAGCATATCAGCAACCGTGTCACCCTCTTCACTGAGTTGATAAGTCAGATTTCCTTTTTCATCAAGATAAACGTCTACAGCTGCAGTATCACCAAATAAGTTGTGCATATTACCTAAAATTTCTTGATAAGCACCCACCATAAAGAAGCCAATCATCGGTGGATATTCAGGATCATAAGCTGGCATTGGCATAGTTGTTTCAACACCATCACCATCAACATAGTGATCAATAATACCATCAGAGTCACAGGTGATATCCAACAATACTGCACGACGATCTAATGGTTTATCTAAACCTTCTATTGGTAAAACAGGGAAAAGCTGATCTATTCCCCATGCATCAGGTAAAGATTGGAACAGTGAGAAGTTAACATAGAACTTATCTGACATACGTTCTTGTAACTCATCAATAATAGGACGATGAGCTCGATTACTGGGATCGAGATCGTATTGAATACGACGACAAATATTCAAATACAGCTCTTCTGCCCAAGCACGCTCTGTCAGGCTTAACATGCCATGAACATATTGAGTATGCACATCATGAAGATCTAATTGGCTATCATGTAGCCATTCACGTAGTGAACGACTATGTCCTTTAGTTTGCATCTCTTCCCATGTTTCCCAAAGGCTTGCAATAGGTCTTGCAGCATCTTCCTCTGGTGGTGTAATAGCTGTAAATTCATTACGCTCAACACCAATCACATTAGAAATCAGTACAGTATGGTGTGCTGTTAATGCGCGTCCTGATTCCGTAATTACCGTTGGATGAGGTAAATCATTTTCATCACAAGCGTCACCAATCGCCCAAATAACATTATTCGCATATTCATTAAGACCATAGTTAACCGAGCAATCAGATTGTGAGCGTGTCCCTTCATAGTCCACACCTAAACCACCACCCACATCGAAATACTGAATATTTACACCCAATTTATGCAGTTCAACATAAAAACGGGCTGATTCACGCACACCGGTTGCAATATCACGAATATTTGCCATCTGTGATCCCAGATGGAAATGTAATAACTGTAAGCTATCTATGCGACCAGCTTGGCGTAACATATCAATTAATTGCAGAACTTGTGTCGCAGCTAAACCAAATTTTGATTTTTCACCACCACTTGCCTGCCATTTACCTGAACCTTGAGAGGCGAGACGAGCACGAACACCTAAACGAGGAATAACTTCTAAACGCTCAGCTTCTTCTAATACCATTTTTATCTCAGACATTTTCTCAATCACTAAGAAAACTTTATGTCCAAGTTTTTCACCGGTAAGCGCTAAACGAATATATTCACGGTCTTTATAACCATTACAGACAATCACCGAACTTGTCATATTGGCATGCGCAAGCACAGCCATCAGTTCTGCTTTAGAACCTGCTTCTAAGCCTAAAGGTTCACCTGCATTGATCAATGATTCAATAACACGGCGTTGTTGATTAACTTTAATTGGATAAACCAAAAAGTAATCACCTTTATAACCATAAGCTTCACGCGCACGATGAAACGCCGCATTAATAGAACGCAAGCGATGTTGTAAAATCTGAGGAAAACAAAAAAGCGCAGGAAGGCGCAAATGTGAATACTCTTCTTGCACTTGCTTAACTAATTCAGTTAAGTCCAACGTTGCCTCTGGCACATCAGGATTAGGGCAAACACTAATATTTCCCCGATTATTCGCTAAATAGTACCCACCACCCCAATATGTAATGTTATAGGTGTGCTGCATCTTGCGAGCGATGTTATCATTCATGACATTCTCCTTAGGGAGTATGAGTT
Source organism: Proteus sp. G2673 (assembly GCF_009915125.1). NCBI lineage: Bacteria > Pseudomonadati > Pseudomonadota > Gammaproteobacteria > Enterobacterales > Morganellaceae > Proteus > Proteus sp. G2673. The sequence continues at coordinate 65,862 of NZ_JAABLT010000021.1, read as the reverse complement.
TATACCTTGCCTGTCACTATAGTAGTCAATTATCTGACAAAAATCTGAAACGACTGATAAATAACAGTTGGAAGTAATGACTCACTATATGTTTTTATATAATTATCCAGCTATACACCGGACATAATAGTAGAAAGTTCTTGAGTTAACCCATAATGAATTAACACAATTACCTATTGGCAAGTAACAGACAACTTCGCTCCAAAGAGAAAGAGCTCAAAGAGGAGATTACTCTAGATATACTACGTGTGTAGTATTGGCGAGTACTGTTTTGGTTTTTGAAAAGACTAACCTGTAGACAATGGATCATTACCCATTCACTCCACACATGGCTTAAACCTATAAGCCATTTCCCTAACAGAGAAACAGGATCAGAAATCCTGCGGTTTACACTGTGTTCAGATTTCACAGTAACCGCGAGGTTATACCTTTAGTTAATTAAAAATGCAAAGCAAAAAGTACAAAAAAATTATTTTTCTCTAATCCCTATTTTTTCAACCTCCAAATAGCGGGCAATAAAAAATAAGATCAACTGTTTGATTCTACTTTCTCCCTATATTTGATTAAAAAAAGCTGGAATTAAGGAGAGAAGGGTCGTAAAATAGACGTCTAGATGTTAAAACATCCATCCTTAAACCGTTTGTATTAAGGTAACGAGATATAATGACTACACACCTATTTACTTCTGAATCAGTCTCAGAAGGTCATCCAGATAAAATTGCAGATCAGATTTCTGATGCTGTTCTGGATGCGATTTTAGAACAAGATCCAAAAGCACGCGTTGCCTGCGAAACTTACGTTAAGACAGGCATGGTTATGGTAGGCGGAGAAATTACCACCAAAGCTTGGGTCGATATCGAAGAAATCACACGTAATACCGTTCGTGAAATCGGTTATACCAGTTCCGATATGGGCTTTGATGCTAATTCCTGCGCAGTTATCAGTGCGATTGGTAAACAATCACCAGATATCAACCAAGGTGTTGACCGAGCTGATCCTTTAGAACAAGGCGCTGGCGACCAAGGTTTAATGTTTGGTTATGCAACCAACGAAACTGACGTATTAATGCCCGCACCAATTACTTATGCTCACCGCTTAGTTCATCGTCAAGCACAAGTACGTAAAAGTGGTACTTTACCTTGGCTACGCCCTGATGCGAAAAGCCAAATTACCTTCCAATATGACAATAATAAAGTTGTCGGTATTGATGCAGTTGTTTTATCAACTCAACATTCTGAAGATATTTCACAAAAAGATCTGCATGAAGCCGTGATGGAAGAGATCATTAAACCAGTTCTACCCGTAGAATGGTTAAATGAACAAACTAAATATTTCATCAATCCAACAGGTCGTTTTGTTATCGGTGGCCCAATGGGCGACTGTGGTTTAACGGGCCGTAAAATTATTGTCGATACTTACGGCGGTATGGCGCGTCACGGTGGCGGTGCTTTCTCTGGTAAAGATCCATCGAAAGTAGACCGTTCAGCCGCTTATGCAGCACGTTACGTTGCTAAGAATATTGTTGCTGCTGGTTTAGCTGATCGTTGCGAAATTCAAGTTTCTTACGCAATCGGTGTGGCTGAGCCAACATCAATTATGGTAGAAACATTTGGTACTGAAAAAGTCCCAACAGCACAACTTATTCTGTTAGTACGTGAATTCTTTGACTTACGTCCTTATGGATTAATTCAAATGCTAGATTTACTGCACCCAATCTACCAAAAAACGGCTGCTTACGGTCATTTTGGTCGCTCTGAATTCCCTTGGGAAGCAACAGATAAAGCAGAGATCTTACGTGAAGCTGCGGGTTTAAAATAATCCTCTGCCATTAACATCACACTATTAACTAAATGTTCAATGCATTAAATACACAAACGGGAAGCACTGGCTTCCCGTTTAATTAATTCATTAAGAATATCAGTATAAAATAGTTTGTTATTGTGGCTTACGCACCAATCCAATTAACAGCCAACCCGCAATCATCGCAAGGACAAATAAAATACCTTGATAAAACCCTGCACCCGCTAATACCAAACCTGGGCCTGGGCAAATCCCCGCTAATCCCCAGCCAATACCAAATAACACACTCCCCAACACGAGAGGTTTATCAATAACCTTATTGGTTGGAATATTCAAAGGGCATGCTAATACACTTTGTTGTCTACGGCGTGTTAGTTGGTAACCTATCACACTGACAACCAATCCAGCTCCCATGATTATCAATAAAGAGGGATCCCAATCTCCAGTAATATCCAGAAAACCTAGAATTTTTTGCGGATTGCTCATTCCCCCCACGATCAACCCTGCACTAAATAGAAGACCACAAAGAAAAGCAACGAACTTTGTCATTTTATTAGCCTCCTATTACATGACGCTGAATATAAACAGTGATAAAAGCCGTCACCATAAACACTATCACAGCAACGATAGAACGACGCGATAATCGAGCTAATCCACAAATACCGTGACCGCTGGTGCAACCATTACCTAAACGTGTACCCGCTCCCACCAGCACACCTGCAATGATCAACATCCAAGGTGATGTTTCAATCACTGGCGCTAAAGGTTTATCAAAAAAATAAAACAGTGTAGGTGCGATTAGCATGCCAATTAAGAATGCCCAACGCCAGCCATTCCCCTGCTGTTTTGTTGATAAAATACCACCTAAAATTCCACTTATTCCTGCGATGCGACCATTAAATAACAATAAAATAGCGGCAGCCGCACCTATCATTAGTCCACCTATTGCCGCACTTAAAGGCGTAAAGTAAACCCAATCTATATTCATAACTTAACCTGCTATAGGGCAATAAAGCTGATAAAGCGTATTAAGAAGCACTAATACTTTTTCATCAGCAATAGAATAGAAGATACGTTTCCCATCACGACGAGTATTCACTAATCCTTCATTGCGTAAAACAGTCAGTTGTTGAGAAAGTGTTGGTTGACGTATACCTAAACTTTCTTCTAATTCACTCACACTTTTTTCGCCCTGACTTAATTGACACAATAATAAGAGGCGATCGCCATTTCCTAGCGTCTTAAGCATGCTAGACGCTTCATTAGCCGCCAATTTCATTGCATCTAATAAATCAGGTTGAACTCGTTGTGTCATGGTAAACTCCATAATCAATATACTTTTTAATAATATGTTAATTTATATATTGTGCAAGTTTTCTTTTTATTGCGTGTTTGTATAAGGCGCTATATGCTCTGTAACATGAAAACGGTAAGAATCCCCATCGCCTTAGTGCAAAGCGTTATGCGAACACTGCGTGAAAAATTGCAGCAGGCTAATCTTTATCTTAATACAAATTACCCAGAACCTACTCTACATTATAATCAGAGAGGAACTATTGCAGGCAGTGCCTATTATGCAAATTGGGAAATCCGTATTAATCCTACATTATTGATTGAAAATAAACAGAATTTTATTGAAGAAGTTATTCCCCATGAACTGGCACACTTATTAGTTAATCGCCATTTCGGTCGTGTAGCGCCTCATGGAAAAGAGTGGAAATGGATGATGGAAACAGTATTAGGCGTTTCGGCTAAACGTACCCATCATTTTGATGTTAGTACCGTTAAAGCCAAAACTTTTCGTTATGCTTGCCATTGTGAAGAGAAACATCAGCTCACTATTCGTCGTCATAACAAAGTATTACGCGGAGAAACACAATACCGTTGCCGCCATTGTCAGGCTATATTGAAATTTATAGGAAATTAAAACAAATAGATAAAAATAAAGCCGATGCGTTAGTTAAATCACATCGGCTTTATCTTGAGAATGAATATATAGGATTGTCTTAGGCAAACTCGCTCATCACATGAGATGCGATTTCAAAGTAAATAATAAGACCTGTACCATCAATTAGCGTTGCAATAAACGGTGCTGACACAACGGCTGGATCAATACCTAAACGCTTTAATACCATTGGAATAACCGACGAAACAATTGCACTCCAAACCGTGATTGAAATAAGCGTTAAACCAACAACAATCATCACTTCCATGCCAACGCCTAAGAACCAAGCTCGTACAAAGCCCGCAATCCCCATGGTTAACGCAACCATGATAGATGTTGTTATCTCTTTTCTTAAAACAGACCACACATTGCGTAAGCTAACTTCACCTAACGCCATCGCACGAACAAGCGTTGAGGTGATTTGTGTTCCGCTATTTCCGCCAGTACCAATCAATAATGGAATAAAGAATGCCAATGAAATAGCGGCTTCTAATCTATCTTCAAAAGCATGTAATACCGTACTGGTATACGCTTCTGCCACGAACAACATCAATAACCATACAACTCGTTTACGCCATAATGTTACTGGGCTGGTTTCTAAATAAGGCTGCTCTAATGGTGACGTTGCCCCTTGCATCTGGGCGTCAAGGGTATTTTCATCTTCAATCAATTCTGCAATATCTTGAGGACGTAACACACCCACTAATTTTCCAAAATGCATCACAGGTACACTGTCTAAACCGCTATGGCTAATCAATTGATACACATCATGTCGATTCTGTTCAGGTGATACAGAGAAAAAAGTTTGACGCATAACATCAGACACAAATAGATCATTTGCCGCAGTTAATAATGATTTAACAGGTAAAATCCCATTAAGATAATTATCTTTATCAACAACATAGAGATAGGTTGGAATTAATTCATCTTTTAAATCATTAACCAGTTGGGCTTTTACATTCTCAACTGAATCGGCAACAGAAACCGCAATATAAGATTGGCTCATATACGCGCTAACCGTTGAATCATCTTTTAAACGATTGTATTGATCTTGTGTTGAATGATTTTGTGGTGTGTTTAAGGATGCATCTGCAACTAAGACAGCATCCATTTTGTTTTGAGTATTGAAAGTCATTTTTGTGGTTCCCTATTACTGTTTGTGTTTAGCAAATCAGTTCTCCATAGGGGCGAAACCAGAAGCGAGAATGCAAAAGCTATCTACACGTCTCGGTTTTAGCACTATACAACGTATCCGATGAATACTGGAAGTTACATGGGGATATACCTTCGGTCGATATATCCTGTCCTAATCTTGGGCGTCTCTCGACGTCGTCAGATCAGTAACCTGTGTTTGTATAGGAGCCTCGCCTAACGAGATACTGCACTTTTCTTGCGAATGCGCACGCATTATAACCACTCACACTATAATGAAAAGCACGATAAGGATTTTGTTTAAGTTCTATTGAAAAACAGCCCGTAATATTCATTATGCAATTAAATAATACAATTACATTCGAAACTGATATATAAAAAAGAAATGAAGTTCTCCTACAATATCAAAAATCATATAGTAAAAGATAATCTGTTTATTAATTGATTATTTAAATGCTAATTTTTGTACTCTTATTTCTTCTGCCTGTGAAAATATTTCTTTTACTGTTTTACCATCTAATGATTGGCACATTTTACGAGTAATAATATCCGAATTTTTATGACGACCAGCGATCACTAAATCATTAAAATTAATATCATTAAGGATCGCTAATTCTATTGCTTCATCAAAACGCGCTTGTTCATCAAGGGGAAGTGAATTGCGCATTTCAACAATTGAGATACGTAGCGACTCTACATTAGAACCATCAAGGGTTTGTTGCGGTTTTTCACAACCAGATAACATGACACTAAACAAACAAATAACTAACATTTTTTTCATATATCCCCCCTTATCCAGTCAATAGTTTAAATAATAGCAGAATGTTTATAAGGAAACTCCCACTAACTAAAATATATTTTTAATTAGTCATCGTTGACAATATTTTTATTATTCTGAATAAATAAAAACCTTCTTTAATTAAAAATAAAGAGAAGTATTTTCCAGATTATTCGTTTTTTAATGCGAAGAATAGACATAAAAAACCCTGTTAATAAATTAACAGGGTAAAAAACAGGAAAGTAGAAGGAAATATTTAATGGAAAAAAGAGGTTAAGCGAGCTCAACATCTCCTTTTAAACGACAACTGCATGCTAAGACATAACCTTGAGCTATCTCTTCAGCCGTTAATGTACTGGTGCTGGAAACATCATAATCACCACTAACAATTCGCGTTTTACAACTACCACAAACACCTGCACGACAAGCAGCAAAAACGGGTACTTTATTCTCTTCCATTGCCGTTAACAAAGTGACACCAACAGGAACTTTAATTTGCGATAATGGATGACGAATAGTCATGGTTAATTGTTCATTTTCATCAACACAAACAGGTTCATCACCAAAACGTTCCATAAAGATATTTTCAGCCGGTACACCAAGATTTCTTGCAAAACGTCCTGTATCTTCCATGTAACTATTTGGGCCACAACACATAACAGTACGACTCGCAATATCAGGTACTAACGCTGCTAGTTTTTCTTGAGAAATGCGTCCACTAAATAACCCTTTATTGTCAGGTAATTTAGACATCATAATAAAATTGAGATTATAGGGATACGCATTGGCTAATTCGATCCACTCTTTCTCAAAGATAAACTGGCTTTGTTCACGAATATTAAAAATAACCGTGATATCTGCTTTTGGCTGATTATTTAGCAACCAACGTGTCATCGACATTACAGGGGTAACACCACACCCTGCGGCTAACATTAAATAGCGCGCATCTTCTTTACCTGCACAAGTAAATTCACCTTGGGCATCAGATAACCAAAGATAATCACCCGGTTTTACTTGTGATGTTAACCAACCTGAACCGATACCATTTTCTAAACGGCGAACAGTTAAAGTGACAAAAGGGCTTAATCCTGGAGAAGATGAAATGGTATAAGCACGCATTATTTCATCACTATTATTGATACTAACCAATGCAAATTGGCCTGGTTTGTATGAATAAAAGTCATGATTAATTAAATTTAGTGTCCACACTTCAGGGGTTTCCTGAACAATTGAGTGAACCTGCATACGATTAGGACAAAGGGAACTTGGCATCGTCATGGATATTTATTCCTTACCGAAGCCCGTAAGCCTCGGCAATGATGATGAATTAAACGATTAAGCTGAAAGGATCTCTTTAAGATCTTGTTCTGGTGTAGTAATTGAGCGCATACCGAACTTCTCATTTAAGACCGCCAGCAGATTGTCTGTTAAGAACGCAGGTGCTGTAGGGCCGGTATAAATGTTTTTTACGCCTAATGAAAGCAGAGTTAATAAAATAACAATCGCTTTTTGCTCAAACCAAGACAAAATTAAGGACAGTGGTAAATCATTGACACCACAGCCTAATTTTTCAGCTAGATTAACTGCTAGCATAATCGCAGAGTAAGCATCGTTACACTGACCCACATCAAGTAAGCGTGGTAACCCTTCTAAAGTACCAAAATCTAATTTATTAAAGCGGTATTTACCACACGCCAATGTCATAATTAAACAATCTTGTGGGATTTCTCTTGCTAAATCAGTGTAATAACTACGCTCACCACGGCTACCATCACAACCACCCACTAAGAAAACGTGACGTAATTTTTTCTGTGAAACTAAATCAATCACTGTATCAGCCGCATTTAATAGTGTTTCACGACCAAAACCAACCGTAATTAAATGCTCAATTTCGCTATATGGGAAACCTTCTAGTGATTGTGCTTGGTCAATCATTTCAGAGAAATCATCACCAGTAATATGTTTTACGCCCGGCCAGCCAACAATACTACGCGTCCAAATACGATCACCGTAATTACCCACATTAGGATCAATAATGCAGTTTGATGTCATTAGCACAGGGCCTGGGAATTTCGCAAATTCAATTTGCTGATTCTGCCAACCACTACCATAGTTACCCACTAAGTGTTTGTATTTTTTAAGTTCTGGGTAACCGTGAGCAGGTAACATTTCACCATGGGTATAAATGTTGATGCCTTTACCTTCTGTTTGCTCAAGTAGCATTTGTAAATCTTTCAGGTCATGGCCCGAAATTAATATTGCTTTACCCGCAACAGGACGCACATTAACCGCAACTGGCGTTGGGTTACCATAAGCTTGTGTTTCACCTTTATCCAAAATTGCCATAATGCGGAAATTCATTTGGCCAATGCCCATCGCATTTTCTAACAATTCATTCATATCAGCAGGATCAGTTCCTAACCACGCCATATAACGGTGATACTCTGCATAAATTTCATTATCGTATTGACCTAAAACATGCGCATGTTCCATATAAGCCGCCGCGCCTTTTAAGCCATATAAACACAGCATACGTAAACCATGAAGGTCATCACCAATCTGTGCTTTATCACCATTTAAGGCAAAAAGCTGGGCTTGTTTTTGTAAACTGTCTAAATCATTTCCAGCTAATTGAATTTCAGCTCTTGGATTAGTGACTTGAATCGCTGCATTTTTTGCTAAGGTACGAGATTTTAGACTTTCACGGAAATAGATAGCTTCTTTCGCATAACCGACAATACGATCAGAATCAAAGTTGACGTTAGTTAATGTAGAGAAAAAAGCGCGAGGCGCAAAACTGTCTACATCATGATCAATAATATCAACACTACGTGCCGCTAATGCCCAAGCAGAAAGCCCTTCCAACACAGCAACCAGTAAATCTTGAAGATCTGAAGTTTCTGCTGTTTTACCACACATACCTTGCGCATAGGCACAACCATTGCCTACAGGCGTTTTCATTGTTTGTTCACATTGCACACAATACATATCGTATTCCTTCTAATTATAAGATAACGCTTTATTTTTATAAGTTGCATTCTATATGCAACATAAGAATACGCCATTTTTATCAGAGAGAAAGTGCAATATTGAACAATTTAAATGTTGTTTGATCTAACGCAATTTCTAGTGAATCTTTTAATATCTCTTTTTTTATCTTTTGATCTCACATAAGTCTAAAGCCTGCTTTTTTAAACAGATTGCTTAATCGCATTACACCTTTAATAAGTAAATAAGAAAGAATATTGAAGAATAACGGATGGGTATTTTTTATTTAATTATATAAAGACTGATAGATGAAACGATTAAGTTAATTCATTTTTGTTAAATCCGTAATATTCATTACTATTTTTTATAGTTAATATCACCTATTGCATCAATAGCTAATCAAATTATTTCATTTGATATATGTTATTGGCACGAGTATTACGAAATGAAACTATAAGTTTAAATGATGCTCACCCCTACATTGGAGATTAAAAATGATTAAATTAAATAATGTTCCATCAGAATTTCGTCCTCTAGAAAGCTACAAAATGCTAATTGGAGGAGAATGGGTAACTAGCACATCGCAAAAAACAACTAAAACCTATAGCCCTGCAACCGGTGAATTACTAAGTGAATACCAATCAGGAAGTGCCGAAGACGTAGATCGCGCAGTCACTGCCGCACGTAATGCATTCAAAACATGGAGTAAAACATCTCCAGCAGAGCGTCAAGCCCTCTTATTAAAAATTGCAGATCGCTTAGAGCAAGAGCAAGAACGCTTTGCTTGGATTGAATCATTAGATAATGGTAAGCCACTCAATGAGTCGAAAAACATAGATTTACCTGCCTCTATTGACCATTTTCGATATTTTGCAGGCGTGATACGCTCTCATACCGATGAAAGTGCCGTCCTAGACGAAAATACCATTAGCCTTGTTATTCGTGAACCCATTGGTGTAGTTGGACAAATTATTCCATGGAACTTCCCATTATTAATGGCTGCATGGAAATTAGCGCCAGCAATTGCCGCGGGTGATACTGTCGTAATAAACCCAGCAACACTGACTTCCCTTTCATTATTAGAGCTAGGTCGTATTTTAAATGAAATATTACCAGCTGGTGTAATTAATATTGTTACGGGACGTGGATCTGTTGTAGGACAAGCTATTTTAGAGCATCAAGATATTGATAAACTGGCGTTTACAGGTTCTACCAATGTGGGTTATACCGTAGCAGAAGCAGCAGCGAAAAAAATGGTTCCAGCAACATTAGAATTAGGCGGTAAATCAGCCAATATTGTGTTCCCTGATGCAAATATGAAAAAAGCAGTCAAATATTCAGCATTAGCTATATTGATGAACCAAGGACAAGCTTGTGAATCAGGTTCGCGTCTGTTCTTACATAAAGATATTCATGATGAATTCTTGAAAGCATTAAAAACTGAATTTGAGAGTATTCGTGTCGGTGATCCCCTTGATCCTAATACACAAATGGGTACACAAGTTAGTCAAGATCAAATGGATACCATCTTAGCCTACGTTGAACTCGCGAAAAAAGAAGGTGCAACTGTTTTAACAGGTGGTGAGCGTATTACGGGTGAAGGCTATGATGACGGATTCTTTGTTCGTCCTACTATCATCATCAACGCAACAAACCAAATGCGTGTAGCCCGAGAAGAAATTTTTGGACCTGTATTGTGTGTTATTCCATTCGATAATGAAGATGAAGTGATCGAAATGGCGAATGACTCTGAATATGGCCTCGGTGGTGGTGTTTGGACTCAAGATATTAACCGAGCCTTACGTGTTGCAAAAGCAGTAAGAACTGGTCGTATGTGGGTTAACACTTATCACGAACTCCCAGCTCATGCACCATTTGGGGGTTACAAAAAATCAGGTTTAGGACGTGAAACGCATAAAATGATGTTAGATGCTTATAGCCAAGTGAAAAATATCTTCATCAGTCTGAAAGAATAAGGTTATCTCTCTTTTCTAAATTCTTATAAATATAATATCTATACTCATCTCTTCGCCTTCTCCCCAGAAGGCTTTTTATTATCTGTAATTTCTCACACTTTAAGTTACCACCATAAAAAACCGTATGCCAAATTTTAAGTGCATACGGTTTTTGTGTTGTGTTTTTTAGCCAATAAGTAAGAACGAGTTACTCTGCTTCGGCTTCTTTTTTGTTCACTGGATGAGTTTCTTTATCTAACCCAATATTATCAGCGTTAACATCTTTTATATGATCTCTTGTTAAACGATAAACAACTGGGCTTAATAAAGCTAATGCGATTAAGTTAGGAATAGCCATCATTGCATTAAGTGTATCGGCTAACAACCAGACAAACTCTAATGATTGCGTTGCACCAACTGGTAACGCAATTAACCATGCAACCCTAAATGGTGTAATCGCTTTAGGCCCAAAAAGATATTGCACACATTTCTCACCGTAAAAGCTCCAACCTAAAATCGTGGTAAATGCAAAAATGGCTAATGCTATTGCCACAATATAGTTACCACCCGGAATAGCGGTAGAGAATGATGCAGCGGTTAATGTTGCTCCACTTTGCCCTGTTAGCCATTGTCCTGTGATAATAATAGTTAATCCTGTTACAGAGCAGACAATGATGGTATCAATAAAAGTCCCTAACATCGCAATCAAACCTTGGCGAACAGGATTTTGTGTTTTTGCCGTTGCATGAGCAATAGGCGCACTACCCAATCCCGCTTCATTTGAGAAAACACCACGCGCTACACCAAAACGGATCGCAGCCCAAACAGCGGCACCAGCAAACCCACCTTGAGCAGCAACGGGCGTAAATGCAGATTTAACAATAAGGACAATAGCATCTGGGATCGCAGTTGCATTCAGTGCTAAAACAACAATACCTGCACCAAAATAGCCAACGGTCATAATAGGAACTAATTTACCGGCAACATCAGCAATACGCTTAATGCCCCCAATTAATACGGCACCAACTAAAACAACCAGAACAATAGCGGTGATTGTGGTCGAAATACCAAAGTTACTTTCCAATACATCAGCCACAGAGTTGGCTTGTACTGTATTACCAATACCAAACCCCGCAAAACTACCAAAAACAGCAAAAACAGTACCTAACCAAACCCAATTTTTACCTAATCCATTTTTGATATAATACATTGGCCCACCGACATAGTTCCCATATTTATCAACTTCACGGAAACGTACAGCAAGCACAGCTTCTGAATATTTGGTTGCCATTCCCACTAATGCTGTCATCCACATCCAAAACAATGCACCGGGACCACCTAAGACAACCGCCGTTGCAACACCGGCAATATTACCAGTTCCGATAGTGGCAGATAATGCAGTCATCAATGCATTAAATGGCGATATTTGCCCTTCGCCTCTTTTATCATTTTTCTCAAATAAAAGTTTAAACCCTGTACCTAATTTCCTAATAGGTAAAAAACCAAGTCGAAACTGCATAAAAAGACCGATACCGAGAATACCGACAAGCATCGGAACTCCCCATACCACGCCATTTATAGCGCTTAATATGTTTGTGATGAAATCCATAATTTACCCTTTCTCGTCCAAATGTTATCTAAATATGTCTTTTTTGTTATCAATTACACTAAAGATGAAAAAGTGAAAATATGCTAGAAAAAAAAACGACTAAATCTAAAATTGATTACGTTATGTGAGAAATATCACTTCAATACAAAATTACGCTATCATTACGTTCATTGTTACAATACATAAATCAAAGTTATGCATAACCGTAAATCTATCCAAAATAGCCAAAATGAACGACGTTTTAATTTATTCAGAAAAGCACAAGAGACCAACCTTGCACCACTGAAAGTCCTGCTACTGTCTGCTATAGTCGGTTCGCTTGCAGGATTAGTAGGTGTTTTATTTGAAAAAAGCGTGAGTTGGGTTATAAATTTTAGACAAGAAGAGCTCGTCAAAACCTTCACCAATCCTTATGTTCTTGCAATGAGTACATTGCTCTTCTCCTCTATTTTAGCAATGCTAGGTTACTATTTAGTCAAGAAATTCTCACCGGAATCAGGGGGATCTGGTATCCCTGAAATTGAAGGAGCAATGATAGATATTCGCCCAGTTCGTTGGTGGCGAGTATTACCAGTAAAATTTATTGCTAGTATTGGAACATTAGGTTCAGGAATGGTATTAGGTCGAGAAGGCCCAACAGTTCAATTAGGCGCCAATATCGGTCAGCTCGTAAACGATATTTCTCGGGTAAATGATAAAGAGTCACGCCATACTTTATTAGCTACAGGAGCCGCCGCGGGATTAACCGCTGCTTTTAATGCGCCTCTGGCTGGTATTTTATTTATTATTGAGGAGATGCGACCTCAATTTAAATACAGTCTTATTTCAATTAAAGCGGTCTTTATTGGCGTTATTATGTCTTGCATTGTTTTTCGCCTATTTAATGGTGAAGGCGGTGTTATTCATATCGGTAAATTTTCATCTGCACCACTAAATACACTCTGGTTATATTTAGTTTTGGGGATGTTATTTGGCATTATTGGCGTTATATTCAGTAAATTACTTTTCTATGTCCAAACACAATTCCAACATTTTTATCAAGATAAAACCTCACGTTTTGTTTTAACCGGCGGTATTATTGGTGGGCTTTGTGGTCTATTGGCACTAATTATTCCTGAAATTACTGGCGGTGGATTTAGCATTATCCCAGCACTCAGTACCGGACAATATTCTCTTATTGCACTGTTACTTTTCTTTATTTTACGAACTATCACATCTATTATCAGTTTTGCCTCTGGTGCTCCTGGCGGTATATTCGCACCTACTCTAGCACTTGGTACTCTATTTGGTAGCGCATTCGGATTAACTGCAACCTTGCTTTTCCCTGATTATCAAATTCAAATTGGTACGTTTGCTATTGCAGGGATGGGCGCGTTATTCGCAGCAACGGTAAGAGCACCTCTAACAGGGATCGTTCTCGTATTAGAAATGACGGATAATTATCAGCTGATCCTGCCTATGATCATTACCTGTTTAGGTGCAACTATGTTGGCGCAACTATTAGGTGGTCGCCCTATCTATACGGTTTTATTAGAGCGGATATTGCAAAAATCTGAGGCAAAAGAGCAAAAAGACCAAACCCTAGATATTAAAAGCAATAAATCACCGCAACAATAAAATTCACTTAAACAGATAAAAAAACACCCCAATTATTTGGGGTATTTAAAAGAGATAATAGTTATTAACTATTTTTTGCGTGCGATTAAAGTAGCAAAATTTAAGGCGATACGATTACCATTGGCATCTGTTTTATGTAAATGACCTGGGTTTTCATTATATTTGATGATTTCCCAGTCTTTATAATAATCCGCTAACTCGCCTTGACGTAAAAAGGTCTTAAAAGGAATTTCTGCAGGATCACTATTTGACGATTCAACAGGACAAACAATTACATTGATACCGTTAGAGTTGGTACATTCCTGCATATTTTTAATAATACTTTCAATACGCTCCCGTTGGCAGAACATCAATACAACGGTTGAAAGAATAATATCGTATTTCTCTGTAAGTGAAGCTTCATTAATATCATATAAGCCACTTTTTACCGCTAATCCTGTTTTGGTTTTAACTGTTTCAATAGCATCAATATGTGAAGCATTAATATCTAACGCTGTTACATCATAACCTTGAGACGCTAAATAAAAGCTGTTTCGACCACGACCAGCACCTAAATCTAACACCTTACAAGGCTGGGTAAACGTTGCCATATAGCGTACTTCAGAATGGGGTAATGATAAGTCGTTTTCTTTAAATAACTTATCTTCTGGAGCACATAAAAAAGAGAGCTGGCAACGTACATCATCACTCGCTTTATCAATTTTATGCCACTGTTGAGGCTGAATTAGAGGTGGTTGGTTTTCTATATCACAATCCACCGAAATTTGTGAACCATCATCATTAAATACAATAAATGTCATATTACCTTGCAGGACTCGCATTTGAGCATAAGTACCTTCCTTTGTATTGTGGCGTTCTAACAACGCTAAAGGAATGGATGTGCGAGTCCACTCTGGCATTGTTTTATAATTTACAAGTTCCATCATTCAACCTCACTTAAGATGCATTTTAAATACATCTTATTGTAATCACGCTCTTTCGTAAAGAAGGTTTTATCAAGATTATGATTTTAAATATTTGTTTAACAGCAAATTAGTCACATCTGAGGAAGAAATAGATTCACCACACAAAACTTTCATCATAATTTCTTTACCTAATGATGCTAAAGAAAATAACATATCTGGGCGTAACCGACTGATTTTATCTCTATTTTCATCTTGATTAATAATAGTGATCAATTTGGCATCAACATTAGAACATTCTTGGATAGTCAACAAAATAAAGGTATTTTCTGCATCACTTTCAGATAAAGTCACAACCCAACTTGCTTTCGCGATATTGGCAGATAGCAATGTTTTAAGATTAGTAGGATCACCTTCAATAATATTGGCTTGAGCATCATAGGAGGCTCTATTTTTATCAACACAAATCGCAATAACGGGTTTCCCTTGTTCTCTTAGGCCTTTTTCTAACTGAGAAGCCAATGCTGATGAACCAATAATAATAAAATGATTATGCATTTTAGCGATCCTTTTCTTAACAATATCGCGAGTGCCGCGCGCAAGAAATCCCATGACATACACAATGGAAGTAGTAAAAACAGTTATTCCCAAGATAACAACAGTGAGAGTAAAAATACGTGCATTCGTGCTAATTGGCACAATATCGCCAAATCCTAGTGTCGTCATACAGACGATAGAAAAATAGAATGCATCCATTAATGTTGTAATATGTGGTTTAAATTCATCGCCAATATAAAGACTTCCCAGCATTGAGAATAACAGCAAAGAAAGAGTGCAGATAAAGGCCACAAAGCCTGCACTAGTTAAACTATGATGTGGAAATGCACGCCAGCTTATTAACAACCCAATCGCTAAAATAAAAGAAAAACAGGATTGAAAGTCCATTTGCTGATAAACAGCGACATCGAGAAAAACAATGGTGGCTAATAAAATCAAAGAGACACACCACGCAATTCTGGCACCAAGATACATAAATATTGAAAGCAAAATTAATGCGCAACCTAACATTACCTTAGGTATATCGAGCAGTTTTAATACACCTAAGGATTTTAGCCATGCTGAAAAACCATGAATTTCCCAATCCAGATAAACACCACGAGACAGCAAAATGGAATAAATGATGAAAATACCATTTAAGATAAGTAATAAAGACATCATTTTTCTTGTCACTTTAGATGTCTCTATCATATTTAATATTGCGGATAATTTCATATTAGATATTGTGAATACTCAGCTAGTTATTTAAAGGTATATTATCTAATCCTTGAAATTTAAAAGGCTCTGCAGGTTTAAAATGACTTGTAGCATCAGCTGAATAGATTATCGATTGCTCTTCACCTAATGGTAATGTCATTACTTTCCCACTCTCTTTTGAAAAATCAATTTCTTTTAAATTAACCCAAAAGATATTCGGCGATAATGCGGATTCGAAAAAATATAATTGGTTTTTATGATCAGCCACTGTTCTCCAGCGTGTAGATGATATTTCTGGTGATTCAACTGTACTTAATCCATAAGGTACAGATACATTTCTGATCACACCAAATACGCTAGCGAGCGATTTTTTACTCGATTGAGCTTTAGGAATGGCATTCACATAAAAAGAAGCTCGGGCAAAACGATCTGAAGCACGATTAGTCCCTGGTAACATCACGGTTCCACCAATTTGTTGCCAATAACTATTCAACGCTAGCTGTTCTGAAAAAATAGGAGAGTTCGTCATCACTTGATACTCTTTACTGTGATGAATCACTTGCCTTCCATTTATATATTCAATAATGGCGCTATCTCCCGTTGCATCTGAAAGAGAAAGATGTAGTGTAGCCATTCTATCTTGCCCAGGAACTTTATCCGTCAATACAATAAAAGGCTCACTGTCTAATGCATTCACGGCTTCTTCGACCGAAGCAAAATTATCTAACACATACTGTGCCCATGCAGAAATTGAAATAGCTGGTTTTTCTTTGGTGTATGCTGGATAATCAGACTCAGCCAACCACAATAAATTAGCTACTAAACCTTTTTCATTCATGCCATCTGTTGTAGAAATATCATAACCAGATGCAATTACGCTTCCATATTTAGATGTCCATTTTATCGAATTATCACCAGCTTCTCCCGAACGTTGCATCCCCTGTGGAAATATCCATAAATTTGTTCCTATGTCATATTTCCAGTCCATTGAGCGAGCCGTAATAATTTGATTATTGTCTCCTAAATAAACAAGCCGAGTACATGCATCAGCATCAGTAATACCTACTGTGAAAAGACCAGATATAAATAGAGTACCCAAAAAAGTATGACGTAATTTTTTCATTATGACTCTTTCCCGTTAAATAAATAGATGGTTTCTTTATCGTGACCTATCTTTACACTGACTAAAAATCGATAAAACCTTAAAATAAATATTAGTCCTATTAAAAAATAAAAATTATTACTTAAGTATAAGATCATTCATCATGATTGTGCATAAAAAAACCGATACGTTAAAGTATCGGTTTATAAATCATCTAGATAATAAAAGGGTTTATTACCTTACAAAAAGTATTTAATTACGCTTTTTTTACACCTTCAATAGAGATAATTAACTCTGCTTCTTGTGATTTTGGCCCTAAGTCTGATTTAAAATTAAACTCTTTCAGATTCACTTTACCCGTTGCTTCAAAACCAGCACGGTAACCTTTCCAAGGATCAGTACCTTCACCAATTAATTTTGCATTTAATGAAACAGGTTTCGTTACACCATTTAATGTTAAATCTCCTGTAACGATATAGTTTTCGCCATCACGAGTCACTTGTGTTGAAACGAATCGAGCTTCAGGATATTTACTTGTATTAAAGAAATCAGCACTACGTAAGTGCTTATCGCGTTCTGCGTGATTAGTATCTAAACTTCCTGTTTTAATTACGACATCAACTTTGTCTTTTGATGGATCTTCTTTATCATAGCTAAATGTACCATCGAAATCTTTAAAAGTGCCATATAACCAGCTATAGCCTAAATGTTGGATACGAAACTGTACAAATGCGTGTTGACCTTGTTTATCAATAGCATAATCTGCTGCTAAAGCAGTACTTGCATTAAATAACAACGCACCTGCAGTTAAACCTAATAAAGCTTTCTTAAACATTATTATCTCCATAATCTCGTTTTATAAGTTTAATTATTTAGTCCGCATTCCTAGCATGCGTTTTAACGTGACATCTTTATCAATAAAATGATGTTTTAAAGCACCAGCAGCATGTAATAGCGATAATAAAACCACAGCCCAGGCTAAATAAAGATGAATATCACCAGCTAAATCTGCTTGTTTTGCTTCTCCAGTAAAAATGGCAGGTACAGAAAACCAATCAAATACAGATATAGCTTGTCCATCAGCAGTCGAAATTAAATAACCGCTAATCAGAATAGAAAATAAGATTAAATATAAAAGCATATGTACAATATGAGCACTAATACGTGTCAGTTTACTGTAACTTGATAAAGCTTTTGGAGGTGGAGAAATCCAACGCCATATCACTCGCACTATCAAAACAATAAATAAAAGAATACCAATGCTTTTATGTATTTCAGGTGCAGAATGATACCAACTATCATAATACCCTAATGTCACCATCCAAAGCCCTAAAGCAAACATACCATAGACAGTAAGCGCCATCCCCCAATGTAAAAGGAGTGACAAGTGCCCATAGCGAGACGCATTATTTCGCCATTGCATAATAAAAACCCAATAGTTTCCAATTCATTAAGATAATGTTACATAGTCTAGTATATCTAGAGTAAATTGTTAGCCCATAGTTCAACAAATAATTTGCTTATCATTATCAATAATAATCAATAAGTAATGAGCTCTTATTAGTCACTCTGCTGATTATCTAATCAGTGCCATAGTTGAATTTTTTCAAAATAAGATAGGTATATTGGTGGGTGTTTATATACATAATAAAAAGAATAAATATAGAGGTAAAAATAAGAAACGAAATAAGATTAATACAACATTTGCCTAACTATAAAAACAATTGTTCCCTTCATTTATCCTAAATTAGAACTTATTAAGAAAAATACAATAATAATTAGAGGAACCGTAAAAAAAACGGATAACCAGCGCATTTCACGTATAACGCCAAAAATAATACCAACAATACAAATAAAAAATATAACTGGCATCATTTCTGAGTAATGATCATGACAATAGTGCATTAATAAATTAATCCACGGGTGATCGTTTTGCATATGAGAATTTCAACCAATAAAAATAAATTTTAATTAAGATAGAGATAAATTACTATCATTAACAAATAAAACAAGCGTTGTATTATAAATATCAATCATCGCGCACAAAGATATTAAAACACTTCATATTTCAAATAAAGAAAACACTGATAAATAAAAATAACAATTTAAGCCAAACTTACAACAAGATAAAACAAACAAGGTGAAATAAAACAAAACGTCACAATGAAAGTAATATCATTATTAATATCACCTTAGTTAAATGAAATAATAATTTCATTTAACTCCAAATAAAGAACATTAATTTCATTAAGTTATTATGAAATCAGTAAACAATAAATAAAATAGAGTTTTAAACATCAAATAATTACCTTTAGGTTATTCATTTATTTGGAATTAACTCTATATTTCATTTTAAATATTATTAGCTAAAAACATTCAAATACCATGCAAAAAACACTACAATTACAATAGTATTTTTATTGAGGGTACTATGTCTACTGCAACAAATCTGAATGAACTACAGGAACAAGTTCGCTCCCGCTATAATGGATTAAGTAAAAGGCTACAGCAGGTTGCACATTATCTACTTGATAATAAAAACAGTGTGGCATTTGATACAATTGCAATCCTTGCAGATAAAGCAAATGTTCCTCCATCGACATTAATTCGTTTTGCCAACGCATTTCATTTCAATGGCTTTAATGAAATGAAACAGTTATTTCAAAATCACTTGATGAATGAAATGGTAAATGAAAATGAAAATTTAACTTATAAACAAAAATATAAAGAGGAGCCTCCTAATCTGAATGAGCCTGCCTATATTTTGCAAGAATTTGCGCAAGCAAATAGCCATTCATTGCAACAATTGGCAAATCAGACTCACAGAGAAATGTTAAATAAAACATTACAATTGCTCGAACACGCTGACACAATTTATATTTGTGGCTTTCATCACTCATTCAGTGCTGCAAGTTATTTTTTTCATGCTCTCTCGCATATCTCTTGTGAGACTGTTTTTGTCAACAGTCTAGGTGGAATGTACAAAGAGCAATTAAGAAACATTACGCATCGTGATGTACTCTTTGGTATTCACTTCCACCCGTATTCAGATGAAATGCAAAAAATGTGTGAAATGGCAACTTACAAAGAAGCAAAACAGATTATTGTTACTGATAGTCCAATTAGCCCATTAGCGAGTTTAAGCGATGTTTGTTTAACTGTTAAAGAAGCTCAAATAAAAACCTTTCGTTCTCAAACGTCAACCATGTGTTTACTACAAGCAATCTCTGTCGCTTTTGCTTTTAGAAAAAAACATTAATAACTTTTTTATCCTAAACTGTATCTTAATTAAGATACAGTTTTTTTATAAAATAAATATTTATTAAGTACTATTAATGAATAACAACTATTAAACACATATTAAATAGCTTAGTATTTTATTTAGAACTATTTTTAAGAATGAATACAGATTTTTTTGTTTGTGATGAAAAAATTAATCATTTAGCATTAATTTATGCCACCTAAGATCATTAAAGGATTAAATTAAATGTTATTTAAAAAATTATTTTTAATTGTTTTTTTATTTCCAAACTTCTCCTATTCAAACACACATTCAATAAAAGAAAATAAAGAATCGCCAATAACTGTTAATATTCCTAGTGTTTCATTTGGTGATCAAAGTAATGCATCTGGTAACGGTTCAATTGCAATAGGAACAAATAGCCAAGCTAAAAGTGCACACTCAGTTGCTATTGGTACTAATTCATTAGCAACAGAAGAAAATACAGTATCATTTGGAAACATTGAAAATCAACACACTTCTCGATTAGTTAATATTAGTGACGGTAAAAATAATACAGATGCCGTTAATCTTATTCAGACTAAAAAAATGGTAGATAAAAATAGAATAGCAACAAATAATACTATCAATCAGCTAAAGAGAACTGTTAGTACAGATATCGGTAATATCAAAACCCATGTTAATGATTTTGATCATTATTACAGGAAAAGACAGGCCGAAATTACTGATTCAGTTGCAAATTTAGACAAAGAAATTATCGCGTTAGAAAAAAAAATATTTGCGGGCATTGCATCATCAGTTGCAATGACTAGCATTCCTTATCTTGCCCATCATACTCTAAGTGGCGGAATTGGTATTAGTAATTATCGAACAGGTACAGCATTTGCTGGAGGTGTGCAATATAAACCCAATAACGATATTGCATTTCGATTAAACTCTTCCATTAATAGCGAAAAAGAAATTATTATTGGAGGTGGATTAGCTTATGGCTGGTAAACAATTTTGATTCTCTATAATCCGATTATAAAAATATAACCTTATAATTAAAGCAGTAATAATTTAAGTAACATTACTGCTTATTTATAAAAAGAATTTTAATTAGTAATAAATAAATCACCTAAAGAAGAATTGATAAGTTTAACTTTAGTATTTTTAATATATTTTTGTAATATATATCATTTTTTATATACTAGGATTATAAGCTAGAGCCAAAAGGAATAAAAAATGAATTATATATTTCAAAAAATGACTGCTAAAGATATAAGTGCAGTAGCACGACTATTACAGGCAAATTCAGAATCTCAACAAGGTGGATTATATGGTGAATACCCTCTAAATAAAGTTGAGACAATGTATCAAAGTAGCACTAACGCCATTGTTGCACTCTACCAAAAAAATATTGTTGCTGTTGTTTTTAGCTTTCCTGTCACCTCTTTTTCGATCCCTCCAATTGCTCAAGCTATTAATCAACAATTTCCAGAAATAACACAAAACAATTGGTTTTATGGCCCTGTTTGTATTGATAAATCGCACCGAGGAAAATCACTATTAAAAAATCTCTACCAACAAATCTGTTCTTTACATGGTGGAAACCCTATCGCATTTGTTAATAGTGAAAATATTCGGTCACTAAAAGCACATCAAAAATTAGGCATGAAGGTCGTTAAAAACTTTGAATTTAAAAGCACATCTTGGTGGATCATTAAAGGACAATGAAAACAAACGAAAGAAAAATACTTACACTTTCTGATATACAATTTTCAGGCTGAAAATGAAGGCTTTTAAGTATTTTTGTTATCATCATCACAAAATAAATAATAAACATATAAATCAACATGATACATAAAACAATGAAAAGTTAATCTATTCTTAACAATATTACAACTCCTATTTTAGCTGTCAATTTGCTTACAATTTGACATCATTCTGTGATCTCCCTTTCAATTCTTGATCTTTCGTTAACTTACTTTTTGATATTATGCAAAAGTATAAATAAGATAAATACACCAATTCGAAAGTAAACGTAAAATAGGAGGAAGCAATGACTGTTTCCCGCAGAACTTTTATCAAAGGACTCGCAGCTAGCGGTGCAGCAATGACTGTTTCTACCCCTGTTATTGCTAATTCAGAGAGTTCAACTTCTAACCCGCGCTCGCGCCCAGAGAATGCCCCTAACCTATTAATTGTTTTCCCAGATGAAATGCGTGCTCATGCATTACAGTTTATGGGGGAAGATCCTTCAATCACACCTAATTTGAATAAATTTGCGAAACAATCCAAAGTAATGACGCAGATGGCTTCAAACTACCCTCTTTGTTCTCCATTTCGTGGCATGTTTATGACTGGTCAATACCCTGTTCGTAATGGTATTACAGGAAATGCACATGACTATGGTGGCAAAGTGGGTATCGATTTATCGCCTTATGCAAAATGTTGGTCGGATGTTTTAAAATCCCTCGATTACAGCACAGGCTATATTGGTAAATGGCACCTTGATGCACCTTACGAACCGTTTATTGAAAGTTACAACAATCCAATGGAAGGTCGTTATTGGAATGAATGGGCTGCACCGGATAGACGCCATGGTTTTGATTTCTGGTATTCTTACGGCACTTATGATTTACATTTGAAACCAATGTATTGGGCAAACGATACCCCTCGTGATAAACCAATTTACATTGATCAATGGGGACCTGAACATGAAGCGGATATGGCAATCAAGTTCCTCAAAAATGAAAACAATCAATTTAGAGATAATTCAAAACCATTTGCATTAGTGGTTTCAATGAACCCGCCTCATTCACCTTATGATCAAGTACCGAAAAAATACCTCGATGCTTATCAAGGTAAAACGTCAAAAGAGCTAAATACACGCCCTAATGTACAGTGGGATACTGAATATCAAGAAGGCTATGGACCTCAATATTTCAAAGAATATATGGCTATGGTCAACGGTGTTGATGAGCAATTTGGTCGTATCGTCGATGAATTAGAAAAACAAGGCCTTGCAGATAATACTCTTGTTGTTTTCTTCTCTGATCATGGTAGTTGCTTGGGGGCAAATGGGCAAGCCACCAAAAATAATCCTTATGAAGAATCCATGCGTGTTCCGATGATGTTCCGTTTACCGGGTAAAATTAAACCAGGCACTGATGATGCATTAATGTCAGCACCTGATATTTATCCAACTATCTTAGGGCTACTTGGTTTATCTGAATGGATCCCTGATTCAGTAGAAGGTACTGATCTTGCAGATAGAGTAGTTACTGGCAAAGGCGACACAGCAAACTCTCAGCTTTATCTTTTTATTCCTTATGGCGAACCTTCATTCGGTAAACGAGGAGTAAGAACAAAAACTCATACTTTGGTTATAGATAGACAAGATGGACAACCATTAAAATATACTTTATATGACAATGTGAACGATCCATATCAAATGAAAAATATTGCCAAAGAGAATATGCCTTTAATTGAAAAATTAATTAAAGAAGAACTAACCCCTTGGTTGGAAAAAACAGGAGATTCTTGGCGTGCCACTGAATTCATTACGGCAACAACCAATAAATTAAATAAAACAATATCTACATGTAAAGAAAAATAATAAAAATATCTGCGCCATAATTTTATGGCGCTATATATAAACCCAATTCGCTGATATAAAAAATCCTTTTAATAAAATTAAATAAAAGGAAAGATGTCCTACACCTAAAAATTGACACAAATAAAAGCGAATAAAGAATTGGATATATACCATGAACAAACTTCGTATTGCTCTTTTTTTACCTCTTCTTGGCTTAGGTTTAACTTCTTTTCATTCTCAGGCAGCTAATGTCAACGCCATGTTTTCTTGGGAAACGGCCGATTACGACACACCAAATAACTATTCTGGTTATCGTGTAGATTTTAATATTAATCCAGATAAGTCTAACTGGTATTTCGATGTTGGTTTTCGTCAACGTGAGCATGACAATAAGAACCGTTATCAGCGTTATGATTTACAGGGTAGTTATCGTTTTAAATTAAATAATGGTTGGATCCAACCGGGTTTAAAAATACGTCAAGATCTCACAAATTATGATAATGGTAGCCGATTAACTATTGATTTTTATGAATCAAAAACTAATTACCAATTTCCAATTAATAAAGATTGGGTTTTAACTGGTAGCGTTTTATTTGGCTTACAAAAGAAAGAAGACAAACGTAGTAATGGCGTCACAAATACGGATTACTTAGGCTGGGAAATTGAACCTGGTCTACGTTATTTTGTCACCCCTAATATTAATACTACTGTTGCTTATTTTGATGGCGGTAAGCAAGCAATACGACATGAAGAATACGACACAAAAGAAACAAACCATAATCAACAATTACGTATGTATGTGAACTGGACAACACCAATAGGATTAATTGTTTCTCCATCAATGCGTAAATCTATTTTTGGAAAAATAGAAGATAGAACAAATAAAGGCGTTTATATCGAAAAAGATATGACACGTTATACCCTACAAATGGCTTATCAAATATCACCTCAATGGCGAATCATGACGGAATATTATAATGAACGAGTTGAAAACAAAAATGATGGTAAAAAATCAACTCAGGATTATTTCAAAGTTTCATTCCGAGCAACATTCTAATAATTAAAACCATATAATTGTTCATGGAGTTATATTATGAAAAATAAAAAATTGTTATTTTTGAGCGCTGCTATTTTATCAGCTATTTATGGTTCAGCATGGGCGGCAGAATGTGATCCCACTTTAAATATCTGTGAAACGGTTAATGTTAATGACGGTAATACAGCTCAAATAAATAAAGATGTCACTGTTTCTCAAGGTGATGGCGTTGTCTTTAATGGCTCATCAACAGAATATAAAGCTCAAGCAATTACAAAAAACATTACTGTTACTGGTGATGGCGCAAGTGCCATCAAGATAAATCAAGGAGCTTCTTTTAGCAGTAACATCAACTTAAATGGTGCTAATGTGACCAGTGAAAATGGTACAGCCATATTGGTTGAAGGTGATTTTCCTAAACGAGGTACTGGCGTTTATGTAAGAGACGGTGCCATTATTCGAGGAAAAACTGCAGCTATTGATTTTAGTACACTGAAAACAGGTTTTAGAAGTGATGTAAATGGTGAGATCCACGGTGATATTTTAGGAAATGGGCATGCTGATACTAAAATAAATTTTGCTTATCAAGGTGGTTCTCAAAATGCGCTATTTGACGGATATAAAATTACCGGTGTTCCGTTAATTGAAAACCACGGCAACTTGACTATCCAAGGAAAAGACAGAACGATTAACTGGGAAGGTAATTTCCTGAATAAGGAAAATAGCCAGTTAATTTTCCGTATTGATGATAATACCAATACTAATGAAACTATTCTTCATGTTGACGGTGATGTCACTTTTAAAAAAGGCAGCCAAGCCAAATTGGATTTTAAAGGTACCAGTGTCGATAACATTATAAATAAAGATATTGTTTTGATTTCTTCCAATTCAGCGATTAAAGATGAAGCTGGAATTACGGTTACTGACGCCAATGCCATTGCACCCGATGTATCTCCTTTATTAGAAAAAACAGATTCATGGTTAGAAACTACACCGCCTAATATTAGTGGTGGTGTTAGTGGTAATCAATTAGTTGCACGTTATGGAATTAGCTATGAAGGTGGCAATAATTTTATTAGTGCGGCTGAACGAGGCGGTGTCAATGAAAATGGATTAGCAGCAGCTAATTTTGTTATTCCAACGGTTTTAAATGAGTTTAATAATACACGTAGCCAAATTTCAGATGAGGCTTTGAGTTTATTAGTCGTGGCTGGAAATGACGATAATAATATTGCTGCATTATCGAATGATTTAGCTCCTATCGCTGATGGTAGTGATATTCAAGCGGGACTAATCATGGTTGAAGATATGCGAAATAATATTGCACATCGTTATTTACGCTATGATAACCAATTACCTATTGAAGAAAAAGAAGCTGGCTGGAATAGTTGGGCTAATATGTTGTACGGTTACGGCACACAAAGTAATCAAGGTGGCATAAACGGTTACAACACTTATCGTACTGGTATTCAAATCGGCGCTGATTATGAAATTAATCAAGATGCTCTTATCGGTGTTTCTTTTGCTTATAACTATGCAAAGGCTGACGCAAAACAACGTAACGCAAGCAAAGAAATTAGCCATTTTGAATTTATGCCTTACACCGGTTGGTATAGTGACACATTATTCCTAAACGGTAATTTAAATATTGGTTATTACACTGTCGATAGTGAGCGAGATATCGGTGGCAATACTGGATGGGAAGGAAATACCAAAGCAAAAGGTGATTATTCTGGTGTGCAATTGGGTTATCAGATTAATGCTGGAACCTATTTTGATTTTGATTTTATCCATATTAAACCGATGCTGACTTACCAGTATCAATGGCTCAATATTGATTCTTGGGAAGAAACAGGTTCGGCGTTATCAATGCGTACTTATGGCCAACGCTATGCTGTCAATCAACTCGGTGGTTCAGTAGCATTTTGGAATACCTATCAAACCTCTTATGGCAAATTAACCCCTTCTCTTAATCTGCGTTATATCAAAGATATAGCAGGTGATAATCATATCGATCAACGTCATAGCCTCACCTATTTTAATACTGGAGGAAGTACCTTTGATATTAAAGGCAATCGTGTTGGTGGTGACATCATTAGTGCTGAATTAGGTGCCAATCTCGATATTACCCAGTCGTTGAATTTAGGTACAACAATGGGCTATCAGCGTTATGACAAATTTAATGAAGGACGCATTGGTTTCACTGTTAGCCAGCGTTTCTAAGGAGAAAAATAATGCCGATATTTCGCTTTACTGCACTTGCTATAACATTGGGGCTATTATCAGCTCCTTATAACGCGATGGCAGCCACCAGTAATCCTGCATTTGCTCCTAAAAATCTGATGCAGTCAGAAATCTATCATTTTGCCCAAAATAACCCGTTAGCTGATTTCACAACAGATAAAAACTCAACACTGACGTTATCTGATAAGCGTAGCATTATGGGAAGCCAATCCCTTTTGTGGAAATGGAAAGGTGGAAGTAGCTTTACTTTACATAAAAAGCTTATTGTACCAACAGATAAAGAAGCGTCTAAAGCATGGGGACGCGCATCTACACCTGTTTTATCATTTTGGCTTTATAACGAAAAACCCATTGATGGCTATCTCACTATCGACCTAGGAGAAAAACTTAATTCAATCAGTGAAGCTCAGGCTGGATTTAAAGTAAAACTAAATTTCACGGGCTGGCGTGCTGTGGGGGTCTCTTTAAATAACGATCTTGAAAATCGAGAGGTGACTTTAAATGCAATCAATACCTCCTCTGATGGCTCTCAAGATAGTATTGGTCGATCTTTAGGTGCTAATGTTGATAGCCTACGATTTAAAGCCCCTTCTAATGTGGGGCAAGGTGAAATCTATATCGATCGGATCATGTTTTCTATCGATGATGCTCGCTACCAATGGTCTGATTATCAAGTAAAAACTCGCTTATCAGAACCAGAAATTCAGTTTCATAACGTACAACCTCAGTTGCCAGCAACGCCCGAAAACTTAGCTGCGGTTGATCTTATTCGCCAGCGTCTGATTAACGAATTTGTTGGCGGTGAAAAAGAGACAAATCTCGCGCTAGAAGAAAATATTAGTAAATTAAAAAGTGATTTTGATGCACTCAATATTCACGCCCTAGCAGATGGTGGAACACAAGGGCGGCATCTGATCACGGATAAACAAACTATTATTTATCAGCCAGAAAACCTTAATTCTCAAGATAAGCCACTTTTTGATAATTATGTCATTCTTGGTAACTACACAACATTAATGTTTAATATCAGCCGTGCTTATGTTCTTGAAAAAGATCCGACACAAAAAGCCCAATTAAAACAAATGTACTTATTAATGACAAAGCACTTATTAGACCAAGGCTTTGTTAAGGGGAGTGCATTAGTCACAACCCATCATTGGGGATACAGTTCTCGTTGGTGGTATATTTCTACACTATTAATGTCTGATGCCTTAAAAGAAGCAAATCTACAAACTCAAGTTTATGATTCATTACTGTGGTATTCACGAGAGTTTAAAAGTAGTTTTGATATGAAAGTAGGAGCAAATAGCTCAGATTTAGACTATTTCAACACCTTATCTCGTCAGCACTTAGCCTTATTACTGCTAGAACCTGATGATCAAAAACGTATCAACTTAGTTAATACCTTCAGTCATTACATTACTGGCGCATTAACTCAAGTACCGCCGGGTAGTAAAGATGGTTTACGCCCTGATGGTACGGCGTGGCGACATGAAGGCAACTATCCGGGCTACTCTTTCCCTGCATTTAAAAATGCCTCTCAGCTTATTTATTTATTACGTAGTACTCCATTTGCCGTTGGTGAAAGCGGTTGGGATAACTTGAAAAAAGCGATGGTATCGGCGTGGATTTACAGTAATCCAGAAGTTGGATTACCTCTTGCTGGAAGGCATCCTTTTAACTCACCTTCGTTAAAATCAGTCGCTCAAGGTTACTACTGGCTTGCCATGTCTGCAAAACCGTCTCCAGATAAAACACTCGCATCTATTTATCTTGCAATAAGTGATAAAACACAAAATGAATCGAGTGCTATTTTTGGAGAAACTATTGCGCCAGCGGCTTTACCTCAAGGCTTCTATGCCTTTAATGGTGGTGCTTTTGGTATTCATCGTTGGCAAGATAAAATGGTGACACTGAAAGCTTATAACACCAATGTTTGGTCATCTGAAATTTATAACAAAGATAACCGTTATGGTCGTTATCAAAGTCATGGTGTCGCTCAAATAGTGAGTAATGGTTCGCAGCTTTCACAGGGCTATCAGCAAGAAGGTTGGGATTGGAATCGAATGCCAGGAGCGACGACGATCCACCTTCCTCTTAAAGAATTAGACAGCCCTAAACCTCATACGTTAATGCAACGTGGAGAGCGTGGATTTAGCGGAACATCCGCCCTTGACGGTAAATATGGGATGATGGCATTCGATCTTATTTATCCCGCCAATCTTGAGCGTTTTGATCCTAACTTCACTGCCAAAAAAAGTGTATTAGCCGCTGATAATCACTTAATTTTTATTGGTAGTAATATAAATAGTAGTGATAAAAATAAAAATGTGGAGACCACCTTATTCCAACATGCCATTACTCCAACATTAAATACCATTTGGATTAATGGACAAAAAATCGAAGCCATTCCTTACCAAACAACACTTAAACAAGGTGATTGGTTAATTGATAGCAACGGTAATGGTTATTTAATTACTCAAGCTGAAAAAGTGAATGTCAGTCGTCAACACCAGACTTCGGCTGAAAATAAAAATCGCCAACCAACAGAAGGAAACTTCAGTTCAGCGTGGATTGATCACAGCGTTCAACCTAAAGATTCCAATTATGAGTATATGGTCTTTTTAGATGCGACTCCTGAAAAAATGGGAGAGATGGCAAAGAAATTTCGTGAAAATAATGGGTTATATCAAGTTGTTCGTAAAGATAAAGATGTTCATATTATTTACGATAAACTCAGCAATGTGACGGGATATGCCTTTTATCAGCCTGCTTCAATTGAAGATAAGTGGATCAAAAAAGTTGATAAACCCGCGATTGTGATGACTCATCGACAAAAAGACACTCTTATTGTCAGTGCTGTTACACCTGATTTAAATATGACACGCCAAAAAGCAGCAACGGCTGTTACTATCAATGTCGTCGTCAACGGAAAATGGCAACCTACTGATAAAAATAGTGAAGTGAAATATAACCTTTCAGGTGATAACACTGAACTGACTTTTACCAGCTACTTTGGTATTCCACAAGAAATCAAACTCTCACCACTCCCATGATTTAATTAAAAGGAACGCCCTTGCGTTCCTTTTTTATTTGCAGGAAATCTGATTATGCTAATAAAAAACTCTTTAGCCCACGCGGTTACATTAAGCCTCTGTTTATCATTACCCGCACAAGCATTCTCCTCTCTATCTCATGAAACTTTCGGCGATATTTATCTTTTTGAAAATGAACTGCCTAATACCCTTATTACTTCAAATAATAATCAATTATCACTGAGTAAACAGCACGCTAAAGATGGTGAACAATCACTAAAATGGCAATATCAACCACAAGCAACATTAACGCTAAATAATATTGTTAATTACCAAGATGATAAAAATACAGCAACTCCACTCACTTTTATGATGTGGATTTATAATGAAAAACCTCAATCTTCCCCATTAACGTTCGCATTTAAACAAAATAATAAAATTGCACTAAGTTTTAATGCTGAACTTAATTTTACGGGATGGCGAGGTATTGCTGTTCCTTTTCGTGATATGCAAGGCTCTGCAACAGGTCAATTTGAACAATTAGTGATAACTGCCCCAGATCAGGCAGGAACTCTCTTTTTTGATCAAATTATGATGAGTGTACCTTTAGACAATCGATGGGCCGTTCCTGATTATCAAACTCCTTACGTCAATAACGCAGTAAACACGATGGTCAGTAAAAACTGGAGTGCTTTACTGATGTATGATCAGATGTTTAAAGCTCATTATCCAACTCTAAATTTCAATACTGAGTTTCATGATGCTCAAACTGAAATGGCATCAATTTATCAGCGTTTTGAATATTATCAGGGAATTAATGCTGATAAAAAAATCACCTCAGACATGCTTAATAAAAATTTAGCACTCTGGGAAAAATTAGGATTAACGCAACACGCTGATGGTTCAATAACAGGAAAAGCACTCGATCATCCTAACCGACAAAACTTTATGAAGGTTGAAGGCGTATTTAGTGAAGAGACGAAAAAAACATTACTTGATACCAATATGTTAAGAGATGTGGGCAAAACGCTTCTTCAAACTGCCATTTACTTGCGTAGTAATTCCTTATCAGCAACTGATAGAAAAAAATTAGAAGAACGCTATTTATTAGGAACTCGTTACGTCCTTGAACAAGGTTTTACACGAGGTAGTGGTTATCAAATTATTACTCATGTTGGATATCAAACTAGAGAGCTTTTTGATGCATGGTTTATTGGTCGTCACATTCTGGCAAAAAATAACCTTTTAGCACCGACTCAACAAGCGATGATGTGGTACAACGCCACAGGACGAATTTTTGAAAAAGACGATGAAATCATTGATGCAAACGTTGATATTCTTAACACACAACTACAGTGGATGATAAAAAGCCTACTGATGTTGCCAGATTATCAACAACGTCAACAAGCCTTAGTACAACTGCAAAACTGGCTAAATAAAACCATACTAAGTTCAAAAGGTGTTGCAGGTGGTTTTAAACCTGATGGTTCTATTTTTCATCATTCACAGCATTACCCTGCTTACGCTAAAGATGCATTTGGTGGTTTAGCACCGAGTGTTTATGCATTGAGCGATTCGCCTTTTCGCTTATCGACTTCAGCACATGAGCGTTTAAAAGATGTGTTATTAAAAATGCGAATCTACACCAAAGAGACACAAATCCCTGTGGTATTAAGTGGCCGTCATCCCACAGGATTACATAAAATAGGAATTGCTCCATTTAAATGGATGGCATTAGCAGGAACACCTGATGGCAAACAAAAATTAGATACCACATTGGCTGCTGCCTATGCAAAATTAGATAACAAAGACAATTTTGACGGTATTAAAGCTGAAAATGAACCCACTGGTGCATGGGCGATGAACTATGCTTCAATGGCAATACAGCGTAGGGCTTCTATTCAAGTACCACAGCAAAGCTGGCTTGCAATTGCTCGTGGTTTTAGTCGTTATCTTGTTGGCAATGAAAGTTATGAAAATAACAATCGTTATGGTCGTTATTTACAATATGGACAATTAGAAATTATTCCAGCTGATTTAACTCAATCGGGATTTAGCCATGCAGGATGGGATTGGAATAGATATCCAGGAACAACCACAATCCATCTTCCCTATCACGAACTTGAAGCAAAACTTAATCAATTACCAGCCGCCGGTATTGAAGAAATGTTGCTTTCAACAGAAAGCTATTCTGGTGCCAATACACTTAATAATAACAGTATGTTTGCCATGAAATTACATGGCCATAGTAAATATCAACAACAAAGCTTAAGAGCTAATAAATCCTATTTCTTATTTGATAATAGAGTTATCGCCTTAGGCTCTGGTATTGAAAATAACGATAAACAACATACGACAGAAACAACATTATTCCAGTTTGCCGTCCCTAAATTACAATCAGTGAGCATTAATGGTAAAGAGGTTAATCAATTAGGTACTCGATTAACTTTAAATAATGCAGATACCTTAATTGATCCTGCTGGTAATTTATATAAGCTCGCTAAAGATCAAACCGTAGAATTTAGTTATCAAAAACAACATTCACTTGATGATAGAAATTCAAAACCTACAGAACAATTATTTGCAACAGCTGTTATTTCTCATGGTAACGCACCTAGTGATGCAACTTATGAGTATGCGATAGCGATTGAATCTCAAGATAATAAAGCCCCCGAATACACAGTATTACAACATAATAATCAACTTCATGCGGTAAAAGATAAATTAACTCAAGAGGAGGGATATGCTTTCTTTGAATCTTCTCAAGTAAGTTCACCTGAGGCAACAATATTATCCAGTAATGCACCTGTTATGATTATGGCTAAAACACAAAACCAGCAATTAACATTAAGTATTGTTAACCCTGATTTAAATTTATATCAGGGCATTGAAGCAGATCAAGTTGATCATAAAGGTAATCAAATTGAAGTTAGTGTTTATTCTCGTAAATGGCTCACAGCAGAATCGCAACCAGTAAATAGTACAATTACTGTAAAAGGAAGATGGAAATTAATGACACCTCAATCTGGTATTATGATTAAGCATCAGGATAATAATACACTTATCACTACGACGACAATACAAGCAACACCGATTGTTATTAATTTAGTTAAGTCAACTTCTTAAATTTTAAAACAAAGAGTCTCGATATAAAATATCGAGGCTCTATTGTTATTAAAAGTAATTAACGAATTAATTAATAATTTAAAATAACGCGAAGAAATCGACACATTTATTATTGCTAATAAATGTGTTGTCTCATTTAAATAATTTGATATTCTCTGCGCGGGTGCTTGGATCAATCTGGTTCAAGCATTTGCTAAATGCCAGAAAGAGAAAAGCCCCGGAAAATATATTTATATTAACCGAGGCGGACTCAAACCTGAGAACTTGATTCTGCCTCCTTATAGAGGAGCTGTCAAGAAAATGAACAAATATTCTCTTATTAGTATGATTGTTATTAGTATAAATATCACCGTATTGCTGATATTTTTATTTTATAACAATCCAATTGAAAATTTCACAATTAATAGTGAATATATAAATGTTCAGGTTAAGTTTATCAGTAATAAACACTAACCTTGTGGGGGAGTCATCCCCCACAGTTTTCTAATTAAGTCATTATGGTTTAATCTAAGCACCCAAATTTATAATAAAAGGTAACAAATTACCGTTACCTCTTATTTTATTTACTCGCGCAGTTAGCGAATTAATTACTTATTTAAAATAATAAAAAAAATCGCATGATTTATTATTGATAATAAATATGTTGTCTCATTTTAATAGTTTGCTATGCTCTGCGCGGGTGCTTGGATCAATCTGGTTCAAGCATTTTGCAAACACCAGAAAGAGAAAAGCCCCGATTATGTTATTTAACATTAACCGAGGCCGAATCTAACCCAACAACTTGATTCTGCCTCCTTATAGAGGTGCTGTCAAGAAAATGAACAAATATTCTCTTATTAGTATGATTGTTATTAGTATAAATATCACCGTATTGCTGATATTTTTATTTTATAACAATCCAATTGAAAATTTCACAATTAATAGTGAATATATAAATGTTCAGGTTAAGTTTATCAATAACAAACATTAACCTTGTGGGGGAGAAATCCCCTGCAATTTTCTAATTAAGTTATTACGGTTTAATCTAAGCACCCAAATTTATAATAAAAGGTAACAGATTTATGTTACCTCTTATTATATTAAAAATAAAAAAGCCGACCCCTATTTTTGGTCGGCATCCTAGATAGGAAAATATTGCGCGGAAGGCATGTAAAGCGCAAGAAAAACAACAAAGCGTCAATATCAAAGCTCTAGCAATTTTACAAAAGATTTAAAACTTCACTTCCTGCTAATAAATAAGCACCAGCACCATAATCCATATTATGTTCAAACTTCACTTCACGAGGGTTAAATGCTGGAAGTTGAACCCAACCTATCATGCCGTTGTCATGAATACAGGTTTGTAATGCCGACCATGCTTTATTTAAAGCAGGAAAATAAATTTCTTTCTCTAATACTCCCTGATTAATTCCCCATGCTAGTCCATAACAAAATAGTGCTGTAGCTGAACTTTCTGGTGCAGGAAAATTATCAGGATCAAGTAAACTGGTTCGCCAAAAACCATCTTCATGTTGATAATCTAGGATGGATGTCGCTAATTCTTTAAACAATACAATATAACGTTCACGGCCATGATAATCATCAGGCATATATTTTAGGATGCGAGGTATCGACGCTAAAACCCAACCGATACCACGGCTCCAAAATACTTTTTCACCATTAGCTTCACGTAATTCATTGCCTTGACCATCAGGAATATAGCGATGATCACGAAAGATAAGCCCTGTTTCAGGATCACGTAAATGGTCAATCGCATCCCAATAAGCTGTGTGCATATAATCTAAATAACGTCGCTCATTGGTGATTTCAGCTAACGCAGCAAAACCAGGAGGCGCCATAAAGAGTGCATCACACCACCACCAGTCTTCACGACCAGGTTTTGGCTCATCAATCATAATATCAAATGCTTTGATTGTTGGCTCAACCACTTCAGATTGTTCAAACAATGGACTAATAGCCAGATAGGCTTGTGCACACACATGATCATCTGCAAAACGAGGATTAGGACCCGTTCTAAACCCAGTATGTAGTGTGTAATTCAATACACCATTAAGATATTCTTCATCTTGTGTGGCTTGCCATGCTGCACTGACACAACTCCATAAAACACCGCGTTCCCAATCTGTGTCTTTAATAAAACGGGTTTTTCCACTACGGCGGCGGACACTGCGAACTTGATTAGCCGATTGATAACGATACACTCGCTTCATATTTTGCAATACGGTATTCTTTTGCAAAGCCTCTGTATTAGCGTGTTCCATCCTACTTCTCCATGAAATTAACGAGCCAACCAACCACCATCAACTGCAATAGTGTATCCATTAACATAATCACTGGCTTTAGACGCTAAAAAAATCGCAGGACCAGCAACATCTTCTGGCGTTCCCCAACGTCCTGCAGGAATACGTTCTAGGATAGCGGCATTACGCACGTCATCTGCGCGTAGTGCTACGGTGTTATCTGTTGCCATATAACCCGGAGCAATTGCATTTACATTGATATTATATTGAGAGAGTTCAGTCGCCAATGCGCGAGTTAATCCCATTACAGCGGATTTACTTGCGGTGTAAGAAGGTACACGAATACCACCTTGATAAGAGAGCATAGAAGCAATGTTAATTATCTTTCCACCCTCTCCTTGTTTTACAAATTGGCGAGCGACTTTTTGGGATAAAAAGAATAGTGTTTTCTGATTAATATCAATCACATCATCCCAATCTTTTTCACTAAATTCTAAAAGGTCTTCTCGACGAATAATCCCTGCATTATTCACCAAAATATCAATACGCCCCATCACAGAAACAGCTTCATCCACCAGCGCTTGTAATCCATCTTGTTTCATTAAATTTTGCGTAATGTAATGAAAGCGACGACCCAATGCTTCTACTTGTTGGCGAGTTTCTGGTGCATCTTGAATACCCACTCCCACAATATCTGCACCCGCTTTGGCTAAACCAATAGCCATGCCTTGACCTAAACCTGTATTACAACCTGTGACAATAGCAACTTTGCCATTTAAATCGAATAAATTCATAGCAGTAACCTCTCAGGTGTGGCTTCATTGCCACACCTTTTTTATAAGTAGAGTAAGAAGAAAATGTAACTATTCGTATCGTAGTTACTTCAGATCTTTCATTGCCACATGATCCATATCGTGGAAGACCTGATTCTCACCAACCATTCCCCAAATAAAGGTATAAGATGCAGAGCCCACACCAGAATGAATTGACCAGCTAGGGCTTATCACTGCTTGCTCATTACGAACCACTAAATGACGAGTTTCCGTTGGTTCCCCCATATAATGGAAAACCACATTGTCATCTTTCATATCAAAATAGAGATACACTTCCATACGACGCTCATGGGTATGACAAGGCATGGTATTCCATAAACTACCTGGTTCAAGAACCGTCATCCCCATAGATAATTGGCACGTTGGCAGAACTGAAGGGTGTAAGAATTTATAAATAGTACGAACGTTACAGTTTTCTGCATTACCTAATTTTTCAGGCGATGCTTGCTGTTGCGTTATTTTGCGCGTTGGGTAGGTATGATGAGCTGGCGCACAATTCATATAAAAACGCGCGGGTGTTTCTACACAATCACTGGTAAATTCAACACTTTTAGCACCCATTCCGATATAAATTGCTTCACGAGCACCAATATCAAACACTTCACCATCAACAATTACTTTACCAGCACCACCAATATTAATGGCACCTAACTCACGTCTTTCTAAAAAGAAATCAACGCCTAATGCTTTACCTGCCATTAACGCTAAAGGCTGTGTTGTGGGAACAATACCGCCAACAATAATGCGATCTATATGGCTATAAGTGAGATTCATTTCCCCTTCACAGAATAGGTTTTCAATCAGGAACTCCTTGCGAAGTCCTTCTGTATCAAGCCTTTTAGCATGTTCACTATGAATTGGCTGACGAATTTCCATTATAAATACCTCATTTTTACTGATGGGTGCATAACAGAAAAGCTATGCATTTTCCCCGGATACAGAGTAAATATGATTTCCTCTGATGAATGTATCGGTGAGATGAAAGCACTCATCCACCACAGCAAAGCTGGCTTGTCGCCCCACTTTGATATAACCCAATTTATCGCCGATGCCGAGATACTCTGCGGGGATCGCAGTTGCCATTTGTACCGCTTCCCACTCAGGTACGTGCGCAAGTTGCACCATATTTCGCAATGCACTATCTAAGCTACAAGTACTCCCAGCCAAAGAACCATCGGCAGTTTTTGCTTGACCTTGGGTAACGCTAACTGTTTGAGCACCTAGCGTATAATCACCATCAGGTAATCCCCCTGCACGCATACAATCTGTAATTAGCGCAAGTTGTTGGTAACCTTTCATGCGATACGCTAATTGCATCATCACGGGATGAACATGAATGCCATCGGCAATCAATTCCGCCAATACATCGTGATACAACACGGCACCACAACATCCTGGCTCTCGGTGATGAAGTCCCGTCATCCCGTTATACAAGTGCACGCCACAATCAGCGCCATGTAAAAATGCATCTGACGTTTGTTCATAAGTTGCCGCCGTATGTGCCACACTAGGTTTAATGCCTCGATTGACCAACCAATCAATCGCTTCTATTGAACCTTGTGCTTCTGGCGCAACAGCGACACGCAATAATGAGTCACCCGCACTTTCAAGTAGTGTTTCTAACTCTGATATTGTCGGTGCTTTTAGATATTTCACCGGGTGAGAGCCTCGATGGCGCTCGGTAAAATAAGGCCCTTCTAAAAAGCTCCCAAGCAACAACGCACCGGACGTTTGTGGCTTTGATAAGAACTCACGTACTTGTGATAATGCGAGACGAATATCATCTATAGGCGCAGTAACCGTTGTACCAACCCACGCTACAACGCCTGTTTTCACTAAAGCATCCGCGATGGTTTGCAATCCTTGCTCAGTCGCATCCATAACATCCGCACCTTCACGGCCATGAATATGGATATCCACAAAACCGGGTAATAATGATTTCCCTTTTAGGCGAATAATGGGGCAATCAGTTGGTGCTTGCGAGGTGATCGATTCAATGACATCGCCCCTAACACAGACATAACAGAGATAACGAATCCCTTCAGGTGTAAACGTTCTATCTGCCAAAATGGCGTATCGCTGACTCATAAGCCGTCTTCTTCATCAGCATCATTGCTGTCTATTTGTGCCAATTGCTCACGAATATCCTGAATACTCTCTTGACCTATTTCGCGTAACGTTTGCACTAACTCTGACGTTGAACACCCTTCTCGTTCAAAAGCGGCATTAACAATCATCGGTAAATTCACCCCAGCTAACACCTCAACATCAAGATTTTGCATCATAATGGCCATTGCTCGATTACAAGGGGTTCCACCAGGTAAATCTGTTAAGAACAAATATTGCTGACATGACATTGAGTTAATCGCTTCACGCATTTTTTCTTCTAATTCATCAGGGGAAATAGACTCAACAAAATCAATAAACGCGATATTTTCCTGTTCTCCAGCAATCGCTTTTACGGCTGATGCCATACCAGAAGCAAAATTAAGATGTCCTGAAACAATAAGACCTATCATGAGTGACTCCTTGCGGGCAGCAGAAGACTCTCCTGCCCGTTTATAGCAAGTTAATAATGTATTTCGATTGACAATAACGACTGTGGTAAAGGCTCTCTGTTATAAGAATCCTAATACATGGCCGATAACGCCAAATGCAAGAGTTGAGAAAATCAATACCGGAGGTTTACCCCAAAAACCGGTGCTTTTTACCATTTTGTACATCAGGAAAACTAAGCACAAAGGCAGTAAATTCGGCATGATTTTGTCAAAGAGCGCGGTTTGCAATTCGACCACCTTTCCTCCCAGCTCTAACGAGGCGGTGGTTTGCACCTTGATAAAGGTCGCGGAGAGCGCCCCAATGACAAAGATCCCCATAATATTGGCGGCTTTAGCCAGTTTTTCAGTGGCATCACTCATATTGACCATCGCAGCGGTTCCCGCGCGATAACCCATAAACATCAGCCCGAAATACACTAAAAAGTGCACAATTTGATATAAAAAGAAGAAAACAAAAGGCCCCGCAATCGAACCCTCCATAGCAATAGATGCGCCCAATGCTAATGTCAGTGGCATTAAGGTCATGTGGTCAATAGCATCGCCAATACCCCCTGTTGGCCCCATTCCTGCTACTTTCATCACGTTAACAGTTGATGGTTTTTCTTTGTTTTCTTCCATTGCAACAGC
This sequence comes from Proteus sp. G2673, assembly GCF_009915125.1. Classification (NCBI taxonomy): domain Bacteria; kingdom Pseudomonadati; phylum Pseudomonadota; class Gammaproteobacteria; order Enterobacterales; family Morganellaceae; genus Proteus; species Proteus sp. G2673. Next base: position 26,240 of record NZ_JAABLT010000021.1, on the reverse strand, counting down.
TGTACCTAATAAAAAGGTAAACAGCTTAGGACTGGCATTAAAAAATTGCAGATGGTTTTTCAGTGATGTTGCATAATCGCGTTTATTATTCCCATGGATCTTCTTTAATGCTGGAATAATTGAGAAGGCAAATCCACCACCTTGCATACGTTCAAAGTTAAAGTTACCTTCCATAAATAACCCTCGGAACGCACACTTCCAAAGGTCACCTTTCGTGATCACTTTTCTGACTGTGGTATCTTGATACTCATCAATGCCATCAATCAAAGAACCTGTTTCTGTTTTATCCTGCGTTTTCAATGCGGTGCTGTTATCAGATACCATCTTCGAAATCCTCATTCTGCTGACTTGTATTTTTGTTGTTACCACTAAAGAAGAAGTAGAGCGCGGCGGCTGATGCGCCTAAAATAGCGACCGCCATAATTGGCAGTTTTAAATAGGTTGTCATAACGAAACCAATGAAGAACACACCGGCAACTTCTTTTGACCACATGATTTTCAGCAACATGGCGAAACCAATAGCAGGAACCATCTTCGCACCAATACCTAAACCTTCAAGCAACACTTTCGGGGTATTCTCATCAATCCATTGAGCTGCATGTTCACCAAAATAGACCGTTACGAAGGCAACTAAAGCATAGAGTAATGAACGTACTATAATCGTGATAATCAGTAGCCGTGACACACCACCAGCATCGGCTCTTTCTGCGTATCTATCGGCTTTTCCCATAGTGAATGCCGTCATTGCAAAGAAGCCAATCACCAACATTTGCATTAACACAGCAATTGGCATACCAATCCCCATAGCAACTTCAGGTGATTGATTTGTCATTACCGCAAAAGCAACCGCAGCAATGGTGCCTAATGTTACATCTGGTGGCTGAGCACCGGCGTTAGGAACAAGTCCTAACCAAGCAAGTTCTAATGTTGCACCTGCAATCAATCCAACCTGCATATCACCCATAATCAGGCCAACAACAGGCCCTGTAATTAATGGTCTGTGAATATTTAATGCAACATCATACTTATCTATACCGCAAAAGAAGGCCCATAAAGCCACTAAAGAAGCTTCAAAAATCATAAATAATCCTCAAACCTGCTAATGCAGGTTTTTTGTTCAGGAAATTATCAGGCTGATGCTAGCGCTAACACGTCAACCGGTGTCTGATCGGGGGTGTTTTGGATTGTGCAAGTCACACCGTTTGCGACAAGGCGTTTAAACGCATCAATGTCGGCATCATTGACTGATACGGTTTTCGCAATTTGGCGTTTCCCTTCATGAAAATGCATATTGCCAACATTACAGTGAGTAATGGGCACACCGCCTTCCACTAAACGGGCAACATCTTTCGGGTTATTACACAAAACAAAAATTTTCTGACGAGGAGATGCTTTACTAATAACATCAATAGTTTTTTGAATAGAGAAGAAGCGAACAGCGTACTCACCACCCGCTGACGCTTTCATACCTGCTTGCATAAATGCGGCATTAGGGCCTTCTGCTGCATCATCATTAGCCACTAAAATCAGGTTTGCTTCGGTATGTTTACCCCATGTAATGCGGATTTGACCATGGAGTAAACGTTCATCAATGCGAGTCCAGACAATATTAGGTGTGTTCATAATTAGCTCTCTTATTATATTTTATTAATTTAAAGCAGACTGTGTGTCGTCTTTTTTGTGTGAGAACGGATAAATTGTGACGCCTTGTACAACGCGGTTGATTTCTCCTGTCGGAGACGGGTTATCAGGCGTATTCCCTAGTGCAATGGAACTGTGAAATGCGAATGATTGCGCCAACATCAAGTAAGGGAACAATAGCGCCACATCAGAACAGTTCTCTAACGCAGGAATATAAACAAAACTCTCTGGTGAGAAAGCGTTATCATTTCGTGCGGTGATCGCGATCACCTTGCCTGATGCATTATCGTGAATAACCTCTCGTAATAAGTCTGTCTCATATTGACGTGTATAAGGATCATTAGAGAAAAACATCACCACTAAAGTTTCTTTATTTACGATAGACTTAGGCCCATGTCGAAAACCTAATGGAGTATCAAAGCTTGCAACCACTTTACCCGCTGTAAGCTCTAACATTTTCAACGCAGCTTCTTGCGCTAAACCTTGCAATCCACCGCTTCCTAGATAAATAACTCGTTTAAACTTACCCGCGTATTTATCCCGAATAATTTGATTGGCTTTATTAAACTGTGCTTTATAGTGACTAAAAAAAGGTGCGATAGAATCCCTAAAGACGTTATCCCCTAAAAAGATGGTCACTGCCGCCATCATCATGGATGAAAAGCTAGAGGTCATTGCTAAAGAACGGTCATTGGATTCTTCAGGCATCAACAATGCCAATGCACTACTGTTATTTTGGCAATATTCATAAAGCTTGCCATTTGCATTACATGTCAGCACTAAGTGATGACACTGAGATAGACATTCAGTCGCAACATCTAACGCTGCCACACTTTCAGGGCTATTACCCGAGCGAGCAAAAGAGATTAATAATGTTGGGATATCTTCTGCTAAATATTCTTGTGGATCAGCCACTAAATCGGTTGTTGCAATCGCATCTACTCGACGTTTTGTATGGCCACTTAAAATAGGCGCCAATGCTTTTCCAGCGAATGCGGACGTACCTGCACCTGTTAAAATAATTCGTGCATGAGGCACTGCAAGCGCTTTATCTAAAAAGGCCTCAATATCAGCACGTTTCTCTTTTACTGATTGCCATGTTTTCTTCCAACATTCTGGTTGTTGCTCAATTTCTTTCGCAGTCCAAAATGCATTCAGTTGCTCTAATTTAGCGGTCTGATAACTTAAATATTCCATGGTTTCCCTCAATTAATGGACATAGCACGCATCGGCATACACCGATAACACATCACGAATTTTCGCAATAACAAAAGATTCAGGCGATCCGTCAATCATGCCTTCTCTAAATTGGGTAAATTGATAAGGCAGATATTGACTCAGTAATGGCAATGGAATTGGTTTAACGGATAAGTTATCCATTAGCGTATCGATGGCGGCATTAATTTCAGCATCAGGCCAGTAATAGCGAATACGATCACTAAAACTATATACTCGAGCAAAGGCTTGTTGACGCTCATCACCGTGATAATATTTTTGCCAAAATCCAGGCTCTCGGCACATCAGTTGTTCCATTTTTTCGCGCAATTTAGAGCACTGTTCTTGAGGGAATAATGTTTCTTCAATGGAGCAAAGTGCGTATAAACCTTCACGCATTGCAAAGGTTAATGCTGGCCCAACTTTTAAAATGGCAAAGTGATCATGAACTAGCTGTTTATAAGCTTCTTTAGTTTGATAATCCGTAGAGTGGGCTTCAAAAACAAGGTGAGAATAATCATTTACCACTTGGCTTAATGCTTGTGCTTCTTCTTGTTGATAATCAATGATACCCGTATGATCAAATTCAACGCCGGGTTGAACAACTAAACCAATAACGCGTTGCCAACAATCACCAACCCCCACATCATGAAAAGCTTGGCGATGGCATTCTAAGGTTTTACGCGCAGCATCAGGTGAAGTAACTTCAACAGTATCAAGCTCTTCAGCAGCACCGCCTGGAACGGGTACTTCTGTACCAACAACATAAACAATATCACTTGTACCAAATGTCTCTTTTGCCGTATTTTCTGCAATTACAGCGAGGCGAGCGGCACGAGATGCCACAATTTCATCCGTCAAAGGAATAGGATCATCAGCACAAGACATACTGCAATCAAGATGGATTTTCTTAAAACCCGCAGCAACATAATGTGCAATCAACACATCTGCATTTGCCATCGCATCTTCAGCATTAAGGTGTTGCCAACGATTAGGCCCTAAATGATCGCCACCAAGAATAAGCTTCTCGATAGGAAAACCGACATTTTTCGCCTGCTCAATAACATATTGGTAGAAGTCAGCGGGGGTCATTCCTGTATAGCCACCAAACTGATCAACCTGATTAGAGGTGGCTTCAATTAGCAGAAAGGAATCATTATCCAGCGCTTGTAATAGAGCTGCTTCTATTACTAAAGGATGGGCAGAACAAACAGAATAAATACCATTCTGTTTGCCTGATTTATGTTGCTGAACAATCTTTTCTAAAGGATGCATTAATACTAACTCCATAATCAACACCGGCGGTGTTGCTAATGGAGTTAGCAAATTACGATGCCTTATCGTCGACGATAATCACTTCGATTTTATGATCTTTCAGTTCCTGAACATATTCTTCAGGAATACCTGAATCGGTCACTAATATATCAATATCACCAAATTCTCTGATCATATGACAGCTGCGTTTACTGAATTTCGTAGAATCGGCAACCGCAATAATCGTTTCTGAGATATCACACATTAAACGGTTAAGACTGGCTTCCTGTTCATTGTGTGTAGTAATACCAACACGTAAATCGAATCCGTCAACACCTAGAAAAACCTTATCAAAACGGTAATTTCTAAGGCTATTTTCAGCTTGTGAGCCAGAAAAAGACAACGCACTTTTTCGCAATACACCACCGGTCATTAATACTTCCACACCTGAGGTATTTGCTAACTCCATTGCGACATCCAGACCGTTAGTCATGACCACTACATTTTCGCGCGACTTTAAATGTGTCGCGATTTCGCGAGTAGTTGTCCCCGAGTCAAGAATGACGGTGTCTCCATCCTTTATCAGCGTTGCGGCTGCTTTCCCGATTAATGTTTTTATGCCCGCGTTTTGTCCACGTTTTTCGTGGATACTCAATTCGGCAATAAATCCTGTGTTAGGAATTGCTGCGCCATGAGAGCGAACGATATAACCATTTTTTTCAAGAAAGCTTAGATCGCTGCGGATAGTGACACTTGAGACTTTAAATAATTCAGCGAGATCTTCGACTCTGGCTTTACCTTGCTGGTTTACCATATCGAGGATTTCCATACGCCTCTCAACTGCCGCTTTCACTTTCGTCTCCTTACGAAACCAAAAGACTTTCTTTCGATTGGTTTCGAATATAGTTTACTACGCCAATTTTTACCGACAATGCAAAAAAACAAAACTTTTGATCTCTTTCACAAAGTTTCGAATCATCATCGATTACTTACGATTATTTTCGTGTAGCTTCAATGATAGCCTTGAGGCCATCAGTTTCCAATAATTAAAATGATATAACGCAACACTACACTTGTTATTACACCATCTACAGCTAGATAAAATACAATAATATAGATTTTATCTCGCCTTATCTCACAAAATAAAGATTAAAACTTCATTACATTCATTTATTTTCGAAAAAAAAATCATAATAAATAACTCAAATAGTCAATAGAATATGAAATAGTATCGAATCGAAAGTATTTTTATCGAAAATAATCGTATTTATCTTTCGTAAAAATCTTTCATTTGCTTTCGATATCTCGTATTTGTGATTTTAATCTCTTTTGTTTTGATAAATTTTACGTAATGTAACAGGATAAAAAAGAAACTCAGGAAATAACTAATGGCATTAAATCAACCTGCTTATTTTCATATGATGGCAAAACCGACAAGCTACCACTGTAATATTAAGTGTGAATACTGCTTTTATCTGGAAAAAGAAAATATTTTTCAAGATAAAACAAAAGAGACAGGCCATACCGTGATGCCAGATGGTGTACTTCGTCGTTATATTAAAGACTATATTCAGTCACACGGTGGAGATCAGGTTGATTTTTCTTGGCAAGGTGGCGAGCCAACGCTTGCAGGATTAGCTTTCTTTGAACAAGTCGTCAAATATCAAAAGCAATTTGCTAACGGCAAGACAATTACAAATAGTGTACAAACCAATGCAATTGCTATTAATCGCCAATGGGCACAATTCTTTGCTGATAATCACTTTCTATTAGGTGTTTCAATTGATGGCATTGAAGCTGTTCACGATAAATATCGTATTTCAGTCAATGGAAGCCCTACTTTTGAACGAGTAAAACGTGCAATTAAGTTACTCAATGAATATGGTGTCGAATTTAACACACTCACTGTCGTTAATGACCAAAACTGGAATAAAGGAAAAGAAACTTATCAAGCCTTAAAAGAATTAGGCTCCACTTTCTTTCAATTTATTCCCATTGTCGAAGTCGATAGACGCTTTCCTCATACTCACGGAGGACATTATGCACCGGGCCCTAATGCACAATTAGCGCCGTTTTCTGTTCCGGCTGAAGGTTATGGGCAATTTATGGCTGAAGTATTTGATGAATGGGTACGGCAAGGCGATATCGGGAAAATATATATCCGCTTATTTGATAGTTTATTAGGCACATGGATGGGATATCCCGCATCAACTTGTATTCAATCTAAAACCTGTGGTCAGGCATTGATCATTGAAGCCAATGGTGATGTTTACTCTTGCGATCACTATGTCTATCCCGCTAATAATTTGGGCAATATTCATCAAAATAGTCTTGCTCATTTAGCCACATCAAAACAGCAACAGCGCTTTGGCCAAAATAAATATGATAAACAAACTCGCCTTTGCAAACAGTGTGAAGTGCAAAGCTTATGTTACGGCGGTTGCCCTAAACATCGCATTATTGCTATTGAAGGCGAAAAACATCGCCATAACTACCTATGTCGCTCTTATAAAAAAATATTTCACCATACCGCGATAGGCATGCAATTAATGCAACAAGCTATTTCACGTGGGGGGCTTGCTAGTGATGCACTCCCTGCGATGAAAAAAAATTACTTAAAGTAACTCTTTTTATTTTGTTTATTCTGGAGACAATTCGTGATCTTACCTTCTGTTAAAAAAAGTTTACTCGCTGGGCTGATTGCTACGTCATGTTTAAGCATTCCAATCTCTGCCAATGCAGGCGGTACACCTGAAAAGCCGAATATTTTACTGATAGTGATGGATGATTTAGGAACAGGGCAGCTTGATTTTGTACTGGATACCTTAAATGTTGATGAATTAGCACAAAGACCAACACCGCCACGTTATGAAGGCGATATCAATAAGATGGTTGAAGCTGCACGCATTGCAATGCCAAATGTCAGTCAAATGGCAACTAATGGTGCCAAAATGACCAATGCATTTGTTGCTCATCCTGTTTGTGGCCCTTCTCGAGCAGGTATTTTTACTGGGCGTTCTCCTGCAAGCTTTGGTACTTACAGTAATGATGATGCCATTTTAGGTATTCCCCAAGATATCAAACTATTGCCTTCACTTTTCCAAGAAAATGGTTATGCCACAGCCAGTATTGGAAAATGGCACAATACAAAAGTGATCCGCAAACCGAAAATTAATGAAAGTAAACAAACCCGCGATTATCACGACAACATGATCTCAACACCAGAAGCGGGTTACGCACCTCATGAACGAGGTTTTGATTATGACTTTAGCTATTACGCATCGGGTGTGGCTTTATGGAATTCGCCTGCATTTTGGCGTAATGGTGTCAATGTTCCAGCTCCGGGCTATACCACGCATTTATTAACGGATGAGACCTTAAAATTTATTGATCAACATAAAGATAAACCATTCTTTATTAATCTCTCCTATAGCGTTCCTCATATTCCGTTGGAACAAGCATCACCTGCTAAATATATGGAGAAATTTGATACGGGTAATGTTGAAGCAGATAAATACTTTGCTGCCTTAAACGCAGCCGATGAAGGTATTGGCCAAATAATTGCAAAATTAAAAGCAAATGGTGAATTAGAAAATACACTTATCTTTTTCTTATCCGACAATGGTGCCGTTAATGAATCACCAATGCCAATGAATGCAATGGATAGAGGCTTTAAAGGACAAATGTTTAATGGTGGGGTTAGAGTTCCTTTTATTGCTTATCAACCTGGTACCATTCCAGCAGGTACAAAAAGTGATGAGATGATTTCCGCACTTGATATTTTACCGACTGCACTACAAACAGCAGGTATTACTATTCCTGACGATCTAAACGTTGAAGGGAAAAACATCATGCCTTTACTTAAAGGCGAAACAACAAAATCCCCTCACAACTATCTTTATTGGGCAGGCCCAGGCACTAAACATTATAGTGAAGAAAACCAAGAGTTTTGGCATGGATATCACCAATGGATAACCTATCAACGTAAAACACCACCTACAAATCCTAATTTAGAAAAACTCTCTAAAGGTGCTTGGGCTGTACGTGACGGTGAATGGGCGCTCTATTTTTATGATGATGGGAAAAATCAGCCTCAGCTTTTTAACGATAAAAAAGATCCGGCTGAATCAATTGATTTATCTAAACAAAATCCACAAAAAGTTGCTGAACTAAAAAATGCGTATTACCAGTGGATCAAAGATAAACCGAAACCGGTTATTTGGGGACAAGACCACTATCAAATATTAGTGGATTCCGCAAAACCTTAATACGGAGCTTCCGTTTTGTTTCGCAAGGATGCGTCTTTTTTCTGAGATACGAAAATGGCTATTAAAATTGCATCTTCAGCACGTCCCAAGCTTCCTTATGAGCACCCAAACGTAGAAATCTACCAACGCTTATTTAAGGAAAATATCATTCGACGCTTAGTCAGGAAATCAGCTTATCGTCGCTATGATAAAACGATCACTGACTTTTTTAATGATGAAAACAAGTCACTTTTCTCTTTATGCGAAATGTTGACACAGTATGTCACACAGGCTTTTCATCATTACCAAGTCTGGGGTTACTCTCATGCTTATTATCCCGGAAGTCCAGGGCAACAAACGGCAAGAACTGATGCTCTTGAAGGTGTAAGCAGAGTACTTCCTCTACTTGCCGCATGGATAGTTAGCAGCCAGAAAAGTACATTGTTAGGACTAAATCATCAAGTTTTCAACTTACCTTTAATCATCACACAAAGCTTTATTCATGGTACTGACCCACTTCATAAAGGCTATTGGGGGAAACTTGAAGATTACGATCAACGGATCTGTGAAGCATCTGATTTAGCACTCACTCTTTGGATAAGCCGTGAATGGGTGTGGGATACATTAGCACCTGCAACACAACAACAAATTATTACTTGGTTCGAACAAGTTAATCACTGTGAAATTGTTGATAATAATTGGCATTTCTTCCCTCTTACCGTTCAATTTGTCATTAAAGCACTCACAGGAAAAGACACGATTGCACATTGGCGCTATGAACGATTAAAAGAGTTTTATGTTGGTGATGGGTGGTTTCGTGATGGTGCAAAAGGTAATTATGATTACTACAATGCGTGGGGTTTTTACTATTCACTGTATTGGTTAGCACAAATTGACCCTCAATTCGATGCGACATTTATTACTCAATCACTTAACACCTTTAATCAACATTACCTTTATTTTATGACCCCAAAAGGTATTCCTTTTTTTGGTCGTAGCGCCTGCTATCGCCTTGCCGTTTCTGCTCCATTATTAGCGGGTGTCGATTTACATTGTCCTTCAGTCAAAGTAGGCGAGGCAAAACGCGCTTTTGAAAGTAGTCTACGTTATTTTATTTCTCAAGGTGCATTAAAAAATGGTGCGCCAACGCAAGGTTTATTTGCTCACGATCCTCGTTTGGTTGATAACTACAGTGGACCTGCTAGTAGTTTTTGGTCATTACGTGCCGTGATTATCGCGCTTTATTGTGCTGATCGTATCAATTTATGGCAAACACCTTCACTTCCTTTACCTATCGAAAAAGATAACTTTCGTTTCGAAATCCCTGCGATTCAAGCTTTAGTGACTGGAGTGAAAGCAACACAAGAGGTAAACGTCATTTTTTGCGAAGATTATACCACTCAGCAAACGCCATTAACCCGCCGTTTAGAAAAACAGACCTTAGCACAAAAAGTCGCTGAAACCGTGATAGGGCAGTCAAGACGACCGAAAAATAATTTATTACGCAAAGGGATCACCAGTTACAGCTCTAAAATGGCACATTTTTTCTAATCATCTTTCATTTGCTTTCACTGTAATAGCAATAAAATGTGATTTAGATCTTTTACCTTTCTATTTCTTTCATTTATTATAATTCGTAATTAAACGAAAGATGAGAGGCAAACATGTATCTGGTTTCTACTCGTAATATGCTCAATAAAGCACAGCGTGAAAATTATGCTGTGCCTGCTTTTAATATTCATAACTTGGAAACGATTCAAGTCGTGATGGAAACAGCCGCTGAAATGGCATCACCTGTTATCTTAGCAGGTACACCAAGCACGTTTGCTTATGCTGGTAGTGATTATTTGATCTCTATTTGCCAGCAGGCCGCAGAGCAATATCGTATCCCAGTTGCTCTACATTTAGATCACCATGAAGATATTCCTGATATTTGTCATAAAGTCACTTCAGGTGTGCGATCCGCTATGATCGATGCCTCTCATTTTCATTTTGAAGAAAACATTCGCATTGTCAAAGAAGTGGTAAATTTCTGCCATCATTGGGATTGCACTGTAGAGGCTGAATTAGGTCGTCTTGGTGGACAGGAAGATGATCTTATCGTTGATACAAAAGATGCCCTATTCACCGATCCGGATTCAGCAGTACAATTTATTAAAGCAACTGGCATTGATTCATTAGCCGTTGCAATCGGTACAGCACATGGTATGTACAAACATGAACCTCATCTCGATTTTGAACGCTTAGAGATTATTCGCCAAAAAACAGATATTCCTTTAGTTCTTCATGGTGCATCGGGTATTCCTGATACTGATGTACGACACTGTATCGATTTAGGTATATGCAAAGTTAACGTCGCAACCGAACTGAAAATTGCCTTCTCTAACGCAATCAAGCAGTACTTCTTGGATAACCCTGATGCAAGTGATCCTCGTCATTACCTTGTGCCGGGCAAAGCCGCAATGAAAGCAGTGGTTGCAGATAAAATTCGTGTCTGTAAAAGTGATGGGAAACTGTGAAAACAAATAGAACTGTCGCCATTATTGGCGAATGTATGATAGAGCTTAGTGGTCAGCCTTTTTTACCGCAACAACAACGTTTTGGTGGTGATACGTTAAATACAGCACTCTATCTATCACGACTTATCCCTTCATTACATCCGTACTATATGACAGGTTTAGGCACTGATACTTACAGTGCCTTAATGCAAAAAGCATGGGAAAACGAGGGGATCAACTGCCAATCTGTTATTACTATTCCCGAAAAACTGCCCGGTCTGTATGCCATTGAAATTGATGCTTGTGGTGAGCGCAGTTTCCACTATTGGCGTAATGATGCAGCAGCACGTTATATTGCAACAGATAGCCGTTTTACAACACATCTCAATGCACTACCTGATAATAGTGTGATTTATCTCAGCGGAATTTCTCTTGCTATTTTAACGCAGGAAGGTAAAGAGGCTCTACTCACGCAATTAACCCACCTTAAACAACGAGGGTTCACTTTAATTGTGGATTCAAATTATCGACCTCGTTTATGGGATTCAATACCTCATGCACAAGCGTGGTTTGAAAAACTGTACAGACTTAGCGATATCGCTTTAGTTACGGGGGATGATGAGCAAATGCTTTGGCAACAACCCGTTTTGACAGAACAAGATATTGCACAACGCCTTCATCAATGGGGCAATCAAAACGTGATTGTCAAACTCGGTGCTCATGGCGCTTTCTGGTCTGATGGTAAAAATTCGGGCTATATTTCTCCCAAACCGATAGATTCTGTTGTTGATACCACTGCCGCAGGTGACTCGTTTAATGCTGGCTTTATTGCTGCTTGGCTACAAAATAATCGCTTACCAACTTGCTGTTTATGGGGAAACACCTTAGCCGGACTCGTTATTCAACACCATGGCGCTATCATTCCTCATGAAATAACGGATTCATTCTACACACTAATCAAGGACAACCATGACACAGTCAATTGTTGATACTCTTTCATCACTGAAAGTGATCCCCGTGATCCAAATTAATCGCGCTGAAGATGCAATCTGGCTGGGTGAAATTCTAACCCAAAATCAATTACCTGTTGCTGAAATCACCTTTCGTACACCTGCGGCAGCTAAAGCTATTAAGCTAATGCATGAGCATTTTCCTGAGCTTATTTTATGCGCAGGAACCGTGCTGACAGCACAACAAGCAGATATGGCAAAAGAAGCTGGGGCTAGCTTTGTTATTTCTCCGGGCTATAACCCAAGTACCGTTGATTATTGTCTGAATAATGGCATCAACATTGTGCCGGGAATTAACAACCCAAGCCAGATAGAAGTTGCCCTTGAAAGAGGCCTAACCTTAGTTAAATTCTTCCCAGCAGAAGCCTCTGGCGGTGTAAAAATGCTAAAAGCACTTGCGGCACCTTACGCACAAGTACAATTTATGCCAACGGGTGGCATTAGTTTAAATAACGTGAGTGATTATCTTGCTATTCCACAAGTTGTTGCTTGCGGAGGAAGCTGGATTGCCACAGCAGATACGATTGATAAACAAGATAAACAGACCATTGTTAATCATATTCAAAATATCCACTCATTACTAAAAACAGATAAGGGATAAATAAAATGAAACAGGTTGCCGTTTTATTAGCTGATGGATTTGAAGAAGGTGAAGCTGTTGTTTTTATTGATATCATGCGCCGTCTTGATATTCATGTTGATGTACTTTCTTGCATGGATAGTTTGGTATTAAATACTTATTTTGAAACTAAAATCAGTGCTGATTTTTTATTAACTGAAAAACTGACACATAGCTATGACGCAATAATGATGCCGGGAGGTCCTAAAGGCACCGATCGTTTATGCGCTAACGAGCAAGTTATTCAATTTATTAAACGCCATATTGCTGAAGATAAATATATTTGTGCACTGTGCTCTTCAGGAGCAAAAGTATTAGCGGCACATCATCTTCTTGAAGGTCGTCATTACAGTACAGGTGATAAATTGGCAGATAAATATGATGATGGCAATTATCTTGATCAAGATGTTGTTGTCGATGGAAAATTTATCAGTGCAAAAGGATTAGGTGTAAGTTTTGAATTTGCCTTTACCGTGGCTCGCCATTTATTAAACGACAATACAGAAAAAGTAGACTGGCAAGCTAATCATATTTATTTCAAACATTGGCCATTAGATTACCTAAAGTAGCTAAATTAATTATTATTAACGATATAAAGGGGATTTACGCCCCTTTATATTTTCATTTTAATTATCATCGTAAAACGATAATTCCTTTTCTCCCCAATACCCTCAATCATTGCTAGCTCTATTATTGGGATTTATCTCAAGAATAGTTTTATCTGCATTCCTTCTGATTTAATCAAAGTATTTATAAAATCACACATTAATTAATCAAAAAAAGAATGAAAGAAAGGAAGTTAAATAGCTCTTTTTTACTTAATAATTAATACTTAGAAATACAAATATTAAAGTTTAAGATTTAAAGAGTGCCATTGCTTTATTTCTATTCTCTTATCATCCAGTATATTACTTAATAACGATAGTAATAATAACAAATCGTTACCAATAAGAATATCTACTATGTATATATACTAGTCAATCCAACATAAACAACTTAATTAAGAAGTGTTTTATTGGAAAATCAAATAATATATAGAATAAACATCAATATATGATGTTTATTTGGAATGTACCTCTAATTGTTTATGAGGTATTTTCTTTCTATTTCATTTTAATTTTAGAGACACCTCTTAAAAATATTAAGATAAATTGATTTATTTAATTTTATTTAATATAAAAAGGTATGCCTTAAAATAAATTTCTTGGTAGTGAAATTACTTAATATCCCCCACTCTCAAGAGATCCTTTATTCGTTTAATACAAGGATTTTATTATGTCAGATAGTTTTCAAAATGAAGTGCCTAAAGCTCGGGTAAATATAAAACTCGACTTACATACAGGTGGTGCACAGAAAAAAGTTGAGTTGCCTTTAAAACTATTGTCTATCGGCGACTACAGCAACGGAAAGGATAAACGCGTTCTTTCAGAAAGAGAAAAGGTCAACATTAATAAAAATAACTTCAACAATGTACTTACTGAATTTTCCCCTTCCGTCAATCTTACTGTAAAAAATACATTAGCTAATGATGGTAGCGAGGAAAACATTAATCTGTCATTTAAAGAGATGGCAGACTTTGAACCAGAACAAGTTGCTCGCCAGATACCTCAACTACGCGCCATGTTAGCAATGCGTAATCTCTTACGTGACTTAAAGTCTAACCTCCTTGATAACATCACTTTTCGCCGTGAACTCGAAAATATCCTTAAAGATCCTGCACTAAGTGATGAACTACGCGAGGAATTATCTCAACTCGCACCGAAAAAAGACTAATTAGGTTTTATCATTACAGGATTATGCTTATGTCAGTTAATAGCGAAAGTATTTCAAAAAGTACAACAACAGTACTTGATGAGTCCGCGAATAGCGGTGTTTACGCCTCACTCTTTGAAAAAATTAATCTCACACCTGTTTCTCAGGTAAGTGATATTAATATCTTCCAAGACAATAGCGCTCTGGCAGATACAACAGCAAATGAGCGCGTTACTATTGCCGTTCAAGTTTTTCTCGATCGTCTAAAATCCTCAGGTCAAAAAGTCGAACGTTTAGACCGAAACTTACTTGATCACCATATTGCTGATCTAGATAGACAAATTAGCCAACAACTTGATGAAGTCATGCATCACGCTGAATTTCAAAAAATTGAATCCGCATGGCGTGGGTTAAAATTCTTAGTTGATCGCACTGATTTTCGTCAAAATGTTAGAATTGAGCTACTCGATATAGCTAAAGATGATTTACGCCAAGATTTTGAGGATTGCCCAGAAACAATCCAAAGCGGTCTATATCACCATACTTATATCGAAGAATACGATACTCCGGGTGGCGAACCTATTGCGGCTATTATCTCTAACTATGAGTTTGATCGTGGTCCTCAAGATATCGCTTTACTACGTAATATTGCGAAAGTTTCAGCTTCTGCACATATGCCATTCATAGGTTCTGTTGGTCCAGCCTTTTTTGGTAAAGAATCCATGGAAGAAGTTGCTGCCATTAAAGACATCAGTAACTACTTTGACCGTGCTGAATACATCAAATGGAAATCTTTCCGTGACTCTGATGATGCCCGCTATATTGGCTTGACGATGCCGCGCGTTTTAGGTCGTCTTCCTTATGGACCAGACACCATTCCTGTACGTAGCTTTAATTATATTGAAGAAGTAAAAGGTCCAGATCATGAAAAATATTTGTGGACAAATGCAACCTTTGCTTTTGCTGCCAATATGGTTAAAAGCTTTATTAACAATGGTTGGTGTGTACAAATTCGTGGCCCTCAAGCAGGTGGTGCGGTAAAAGATTTACCTATTCATCTTTTTGATTTAGGAACAGGGAGTCAGGTCAAAATTCCATCTGAAGTGATGATCCCTGAAACACG
This sequence comes from Proteus sp. G2673, assembly GCF_009915125.1. NCBI lineage: Bacteria > Pseudomonadati > Pseudomonadota > Gammaproteobacteria > Enterobacterales > Morganellaceae > Proteus > Proteus sp. G2673. Next base: position 10,881 of record NZ_JAABLT010000021.1, on the reverse strand, counting down.
AGAATTTGAATTTGCCAATCTCGGTTTTATTCCATTGTCTTACTATAAAAACCGTGATTATTCTTGTTTCTTCTCTGCAAACTCTGCGCAAAAACCTGCTATTTATGAAACATCTGATGCAACAGCGAATAGCCGTATCAATGCGCGTTTACCTTATATTTTCCTCCTTTCCCGAATTGCTCATTATCTGAAATTAATTCAACGTGAAAATATTGGTACGACAAAAGATCGTCGTTTATTAGAACTTGAGTTGAATAATTGGGTTCGTAGTTTAGTGACCGAAATGACTGATCCAAGTGATGATTTGCAAGCCTCTCACCCGCTTCGTGATGCCAAAGTGGTAGTCGAAGATATTGAAGATAATCCAGGCTTTTTCAGAGTGAAGCTGTATGCCGTTCCTCACTTCCAAGTGGAAGGAATGGATGTCGATCTCTCGTTAGTATCTCAAATGCCAAAAGCGAAAGCATAAGGTGAAACACGGATGAAAATATACCGCCCCCTCTGGAGTGATGGGGCCTTTTTGGCTCCTCAGCAATTTCAACAACAAGCAAGATGGGATAGCTATCTCACTAGCACTATTGCCAATATGACGATTGCATCAACATGGGGCGTGATTTGTGCTGAGTTTGATGAAAGTGCTTTAACTATTTCACGCCTTAGCGCACAAAAATTAATTGTGCGTTTTCCTGACGGCACGCTAGTTGATACAACGCTAGCTGACAACTTACCGCCCGTTAATGAGCTTAGTCATTATTCACAACATCAAACACTTGATATCGTTCTCGCATTACCTCTATTACTGGCTAATGGTGGCAATCTTATGCAAGAAGGACGCTCTGATAGGCCACAACCGTTCTATCAAGAGTGGATGAAAGTACAAGATTTAATTGGTCAAGAACAGACGGATATCGCCGTGTTAAGGCACAATATTACTTTGCGTTATGCTCATGAAGAAAATAGCGCATACATGACTTGTCCCATCGCTCGATTAATCCGCAATGCCCAAGGTGCATGGGAAATAGATAAACATTTTATTCCCCCATTATTGAGTTGTAGTGCAAGCGATGAATTAACCACATTATTCTCAGAATTCATGCATCGTTTAGTCGCCAAGCGTCGCCGCCTAATGACTATGCGCCGTGAAAATAATGAGCAGATGGCTGATTTTGCTGTCGCTGATGTCTCGCTCTTTTGGCTACTAAATGCGATAAACAGTGCTGAGCCTGTATTAAGTGAATTACTCTCATCAATGGGGCGTCATCCAGAGCTTCTTTATCGTGAATTAGTACGTCTAGCGGGTGCACTACTGACATTTTCACTCGACCATGAAAATGGTGATATTCCGCTTTATCAACACTCATTTCCTGAACAGGTTTTTCCACCGTTATTTAGCTTACTGAATACTCTGTTAGAAGCGAGTTTACCTTCACGTGTGATTAGTATTGCTCTTGATAAAGAAGGGCCATTCTGGCGTGGCGAATTGCATGATCCTCGCCTACGCGAAGATGCTGATTTCTATCTTTCAGTACGTTCTGCATTGCCAGCTCATTTGTTGATCACTCAGTTTCCATTACTTTGTAAAGCGGGTAGTAATGACGATGTTGCTAGTGTGGTTAATGTCGCACTTAATGGTATTCCATTACAGCCATTAACACATGTTCCTGCCGCTATCCCACTGCGTTTAGAAAATCACTATTTTGCACTTGAACTCAATAATTCAGCTGGTCAAGCCATGCTCTCTTCAGGTCACTGTGCTTTTTATGTGCCAGGAACATTAGGTGAAATTCAGCTAGAACTTTTTGCGGTACTTCGCTCATGATAACGAATACAAGAACAGCTAAAAATAACATGATTGATATGCTTTTTGCTGATACTTGGTTAATGGTATGTCAGCTACGTCAAGGTGCTGAAATTACTGATGGCAAAGCCTTCTATCAACGCGTCTGTGAACATATTGATAAAACACGCCAACAACTCACAGAAAAAGGCTATTCCCAATCTGCCATCGAAAATATGCTTTATGCACAATGTGCATTAATTGATGAAAGCGTGATGAATCGTACCGAGCGTGATGACGGTTACATTCAGTGGATACAATCCCCATTACAAGCCAAGTATTTCAATACATTAGAAGCAGGTGACAAACTATGGGATAGGTTGCGTAATCTATTAAATGAGCCAGCACCTAACCATGATGTACTTATTTGTTTTCACCGTGTGATTACACTGGGCTTTGTTGGTAAATATCGCCAAACCAATGCCCCTGAACGTGAACAAATTATTGAACTACTCAATACTCAACTTCCCACCTATGCACTATCAAATGATTTACCTTTAGTGATGAAACCCAAGCCTCGTATAAATCGTCGTCATATTTATTGGTTAGGTTGGTTTGGGGGAATTGTGGTGCTTGCCATGCTGTGGTGGGGTTTTTCTGTGTCATTAGAAAATTTACTTCAACAATGGGTCATACAAGGAAAGTGATGCAAAAAAATAGGATAAAACAGTGTATTACATTGTTTTCAGCAAGCTTATTATTGTGGTTGCTTTGGGGATTTTGGTCTTTTGGTAAAGAGATCTCCTATTTTCTGACGGCCTTTATTTGTATTGTCACACTCTCTTTATGCGTCTGGTTTTTCCGTCAGCAGAAAAGTACTCCCTACCTTAAAAATGCGCTTACAAATCTGCTCCCTCCTGATAACTATCAAGGCGCTGTTATTATTGTTTGTGGTCAATCACAAATGCTTTTTCATGAAAACCAGACCTATCGGGAAACAGCGAAAGGTTGGTATATTCGCGCTGTCTCTCCTATTGATTTGATCAACATCACTCAACATATTGTTGATATTGCCCCCTTACAATTACGTCGATTATCACTGTTATACGCTTTATTACCTGAACAGCAATTACAGCTAGAAGAAGTAACTCAAGAAACACTTAATTGGCGTCGTGCTATTCATGAAAGCAATAAAAAAACAGGTAAAACATTACCTTTTTGGGTAACACTTTATCTTAACTCTCCAGTTAATTATCTCAATTCACATTTTGATGACATAACACCGTGGATAATCTATTTAAATGACCAACCAGAGTTACTTGTTATCTCTGATAATCTGGCAACTCAATCTATTTCAACATGGTTATCACAAAATAGAGAGCAAACCGAAAACCAACTCACCATGGCTCTCTGGCTTGATCAATTACTCGCTTGGTTAAAAAGTGAATTTATTCCTCTGCTTACAGTTGCTCAGTCAGGTACTCCGAGTCTCATACCTGTTGCTTGGGCAATGCAATTTACAACTGTTCCTACCATTTCAAATAATAGTTGGGCTCAATTTATTCACCATAAAACCACGTTATTTCCGACGATTATTAAAACATCAAATAATAATGACGAATTACCCTTACCAGACATTGTGATTGATAAACTCACTTACGATGTCAATTTATTAAAAATAGAAACTACCTTTGGTGTTATTGGCATGATTTGTGGATTATTTCTTATTGGTGCACTCTCTGGTAGCTATCACCATAACAAGCAATTAATCTACGATAATAGTAATGATATCAATCACTTTAAAAGTATTAGCGATGAGAATTTAGAACCTAAAAAAGTGGCTTATCAACAGTTACTTTCAGATGCAACATTTCTTTCTCATTGGCAACGAGAAGGTATTCCTGCTCGCTATTCTTTAGCGTTATATCAAGGAAATAACATCTTACCTTATTTGCATGCCTTGCTCAGTTCATGGGCTCTCCCACAACCACCAGCACCGATCATCGTACAAGAAGTTCCTGAAATGGTGACGCTAGATAGTCTGGCTCTCTTCGCTTCAGGTCAATACAAATTAAAAAATGAAGCCACCAAAGTGCTTGTTGATACGCTTATCAATATAAAAGCCAAACCTGGTTGGTTAATTGTTATTTCTGGGTACACCGACAACACTGGTAATCCCGATTTAAACCAAAAACTTTCTCTTAAACGAGCTGAAGCCGTACGTGACTGGATGATCAAAACCAGTGATATCGCCCCCTCTTGCTTTGCAGTGCAAGGATATGGCCAACATCAGCCCGTTGCAGATAACTCAACACTAGATGGACGAGCTCGTAATCGTCGAGTTGAAATTCGCCTGATACCTCAAGCTGACGCTTGTCAGGTATTAGCTGATGACCTTACGCCACTGAAGGATAGTGGCAACTAACCCTTAAAAAGGAGATGTAAAAATGGCTATTCCTGTATACCTCTGGTTAAAAGATGACGGTAATGCGGATATCAAAGGCTCTGTGAATGTTCAAGATCGTGAAGGCAGTATTGAAGTCGTTGCTCAAGATCACAACTTGTATATTCCAACAGATAACAATACTGGCAAATTAACCGGTACACGTATCCATACCCCCTTTATTTTTGTCAAAGAAATTGATGCTTCCAGCCCGTATCTATACAAGGCAGTGACAACTGGACAAACATTGAAAAAGGCCGAGTTTAAGTGGTATCGCATCGATGACGCAGGCCAAGAAGTTGAATATTTCAATACCACACTTGAAAACGTCAAAGTAGTCAAAGTAGCGCCTAAGATGCACAACATCAAAGATCCAACCAAAGAGAAACACAATCACCTCGAAGAAATTGAATTGCGTTACGAAAAAATCACTTGGACTTACAAAGACGGAAATATCATTCATTCAGATTCATGGAATGAACGTGCCACTGCGTAAAACCAAAACAAACAGGCGGTTAACCGCCTGTTTTTAAACCTATTGAAATCAAACACTATTACTTATTTATACCCTAAATAATTTAAAGCCCGACGAGTAAATACTCTAAATAGTTCAAGGTGTAGCTAGGCGACAAATGAATGAGTCGCTAGGAACATGTGACTAGTGCGAGTGAGTGTAGTCAACAACGCTACAACTTGAAATATGACGAGTAAACGCTACAGCTTGAAATATGAAGAATATAACCTTATGAGCCTCGGTCTATGGCTAGGGGCGGTAGCGTACCTAAATTCCCTCAATAGGGACTTCATTACTGGGAGAAAACATGGAAAATCAATCTGTTATGCTATTGCGTCGATTAAATCCTTATTGTGCAAAAGCGCTGGAAGCTGCGGCATCATTATGCCAAACCCGCGCCCATGCAGAAGTCACTATTGAACACTGGTTATTAAAAATTCTAGAGCTAGGTGAAAGCGATATCACTGTTTTAGCTCGTCGCTATGAATGGGATTTATCAGCACTTTGGCAAGACTTACTTGACGCAATTGATAAATTACCTCGCTCAGTACGTAGCCGACCTCAATTATCCAAACCCTTATTAGAACTGATTAAAAATGCATGGGTAATTGCTTCTCTTGATGAAGATATCGAACAAATTCGCAGCGTACACCTCTTACACACCATGACAAAACAGCCCGCATTAGTTCAACTTGATGCACTCTGGCCTTTAATGACATTGGGTGAAACACAGCTACAACGATTAAGACCTTTACTTGATGCCCAATCAGATGAAAGACCTGAAGTTCAACAACTTGCGGTGCATAATCATACTGCTGAAAATAACCTAGACCACGAAAATAACGATCACCCTTCAACTTCCCCTGACAACGCCATTATTGGTCATACATTAAGTGAAGCACTACTAGCTGTATTAAATAAGTTTACGATTGATGTCACTGAAAAAGCGCGTCTTGGTGAGATTGATCCAGTATTTGGTCGTGACGATGAAATCCGTCAAATGGTCGATATCCTCTCTCGTCGTCGTAAAAACAACCCTATTCTTGTTGGTGAGCCAGGGGTTGGTAAAACAGCATTAGTCGAAGGGCTTGCACTGCGAATTGCTGAGAAAAATGTCCCTATCAGTTTACAAACCACCTCATTACGCACTCTGGATTTAGGCCTATTACAAGCAGGAGCAGGAGTAAAAGGCGAATTTGAACAACGACTCAAAAATGTAATTGATGCTGTTCAGCAATCACCTACACCTATTTTATTATTTATTGATGAAGCACATACCATTATTGGTGCAGGTAACCAAGCCGGTGGCGCAGATGCCGCTAACTTATTAAAACCCGCATTAGCACGAGGTGAATTACGCACAATCGCAGCAACCACTTGGTCGGAATACAAACAATTTTTTGAACGTGATGCCGCATTAGAACGCCGTTTTCATATCGTAAAAGTTGATGAACCCGATGATGAAAAAGCCTTTTTAATGCTACGGGGGCTTAAATCGCGTTATGCCAAATATCATGGTGTACATATTACCGATGATGCCGTAAAAGCCGCAGTAACATTATCACGTCGTTATTTAACAGGTAGACAACTTCCTGATAAAGCAGTGGATTTACTTGATACAGCCAGTGCAAGAATTCGCATGAGTTTAGATACATTACCTGAAGAGCTTACCCGAATTAAAGCTAAACGCTATGCGCTAGAACTAGAACAAAAAGCGATACTAGATGACATCACTATCGGTGATTTAACCAATCAAACAAAATTATCTGATTTATCTTCTCAAGATGCCCAATTAGCACTTCAACTCGAAACACTAGAACAGCGCTTTGAACAAGAAAAAGAGATTATCTGTCAGTTAATTGAAAGCAGACAAGATCCTAAAAATGCAAAGCTTTCAGCACAACTTCAGCAACAACTTATTCAGTTACAACAAGACGCTCCGCTATTAAATCCCGATGTTGATGTTCGTACTGTAGCAACTGTTATTGCTGATTGGACAGGTGTTCCGCTTTCAAGCCTACTTAAAGATGAACAAATTGGCTTATTAGAGTTAGAAAGTAACTTATCAAAATACGTTATAGGGCAAGACAACGCGCTACTCGCGTTGGCACAGCGTCTACGTGCATCAAGAACCGGATTAGTTTCTGAAAATGGGCCTCAAGGTGTCTTTTTATTAGTGGGTCCTAGTGGTATAGGTAAAACAGAAACCGCACTTGCATTGGCAGAATGTCTATTTGGTGGCCAAAAATCGTTAATCACAATTAACATGTCTGAATACCAAGAAGCTCACACCGTCAGTCAATTAAAAGGTTCTCCTCCGGGTTATGTCGGATACGGTCAAGGTGGCGTATTAACGGAAGCGGTCAGAAAACGCCCTTACAGTATTGTGTTACTGGATGAAGTTGAAAAAGCACATCGTGATGTTTTAAATCTGTTCTATCAAGTATTTGATAGAGGCTTTATGCGTGATGGTGAAGGTCGTGAAATTGATTTTCGTAATACAGTTATTTTAATGACTGCAAATTTAGGCAGTGATTATTTAATGCAACAACTAGAAGAGTCACCATTAAGTACCGATAGCGATTTACAAGAAACGCTTCGCCCTATTTTGCGTGAACATTTCCAACCTGCACTACTGGCACGCTTCCAAACATTAATTTATCGCCCTCTCGATGCAACAGCACTACGCATTATTGTTGAGATGAAATTAAAAAATGTGATCGAGCGACTTTATACCCACTATCGATTAACTGGTATTGTTGAAGAAACGCTCTACGATACCATTGTTGATGCCTGTTTATTACCAGACACAGGTGCCCGAAATATCGATAGTCTACTTAATCAACAGATCCTGCCTATTCTTAGCCAACAACTTCTTTTGCGCCAAGCCTGTGCTGAAAAATCGCAATATGTCATTTTGGGCTTTAATGAAGAAGAAGGTATTACGTTGAGTTTTAGTGATGAGTTGCCAACAAAAAAACAGGTATTAGATAAACAACAGGAGATTGAGGAATGAGCATAATTGATCTCGTGAAAAATACACTAATCGGACAAAATCGCTATCATCTCAATGTACAAGGTTGTAATATTTTATTTGATGTTGAACATTTCACGGGTCGTGAAGCAATTAGCGATACCTATCATTATCAAATTACCTTTACTTGCCAAGCTCAGGATTTACAACCGCAACAACTATTGCGCCGTAGTGCAACGCTCTCTTTTACCCCCCCTCTCAATAGCATTGCGGAATTAGCAACTCAAAATTCCATCAACAAGCAAGTTCATGGTGTGATCACACAATTTCGGCGTCTATCGGGCTCGGTTGATGAAGCGCGTTATCAACTCGTCATTGAACCTGTTTTTGCCTTATTACGTCATCAAATTCGCTCTCATCGATTTTTCCTCAATCAATCTGTTCCTGATGTCGTGAGTCAAATTTTACGTGAACATAATTTTAAAGATTGGGAATTTGAATTTACGCTTAAAAATGAATATCCAAAGCGTGAGCAAATTAATCAATATAATGAAAGTGATCGTCAATTTATCGAACGACTATTAAGTGAAGTTGGTATTTTTTACTCTTTTTATTTACAAGATCAAACCCAAACCGAAGTTATTCGTTTTGCCGATCGCCAAAGTGCTTATACCTTTGATAAAACCTTACCACTCAATAGTCCGTCTGGTATGAATGATAATCACCAAGAAAGTGTGTGGGGATTATCATTACATCATCAAGTAGTCGAGCAAAATGTACTAACCAAAGATTACAACCATCGGCAAGCTCAAGACACCTTGATTTCAGCAGTAACGGATATGACACGCGGTGAAGGAGATGAAATTCACTATGGTGAAGTTTATCACTATCAAGCTAGACATCTTTCTCGCGGTGATAAACTCAATCCAGAAGCAGAAACCGCAAACTTTTGGGCACGGCTTGATCATGAGCGTTTTTTAACTCGTCAAACACGCTTAAAAGGCGAAAGTAATGCAGATACTTTATCACCGCTACAAGTGCTTTCTATCACTGATAACACAATACCTTCATCACTACCCTCTGTGTTTCAATCACCGATTTTAATCACTCGTCTACGTTTTAGTGGCGGTCGAGAAAAAGCGCTGCAAGTGCGATTTAATGCTATTCCTTACAGTGAAACCCTTTGCTGGCGCCCAGCCGTTAAACCTCGCCCAATTATCACCGGTACACTTACCGCACGTATCACCAGTGCTAAAGATAACGATATTTATGCGCATCAAAATGAAGATGGCTTTTATTGGGTAAAATTTGATGCCGATCGTGACGAAAAACCCTTAGGTTATGAAAGTATGCCAGTACGTTTGGCAAAACCTTATGCCGGCGATACCTATGGGATGCATTTTCCATTAATTCAAGGCACAGAAGTCGCTATCGCCTTTCATGAAGGCGACCCTGACCGACCTTATATCGCTCATGCACTTCATGATTCACGCCATCCCGATCATGTAACGGATAGAAACAACACACGTAATGTGATTCGTACCCCTGCAAATAATAAATTGCGAATGGAAGATAAACGCGGGCAGGAGCATATTAAACTCAGTACCGAATATGGGGGAAAATCACAATTAAATTTAGGGCATATTGTCGATGCTAACCGCGATAAACGAGGAGAAGGTTTTGAATTACGCACCGATAGTTGGGGAGCTATAAGAGCAGGTAAAGGATTATTTATTAGTGCAGATAATCAAGCCAAAGCAGGCGGTGAAGTGCTGGCGATGAAGGAGGCTCAATCACAACTCACTGCTGCATTAATAGAAATGCAAACATTGACCCAAAGTGCGGAACATGCCAGTGCTCTCGCTTCAAATATCCAACAGCAGCAAGAAAGCTTAGAAAAAAAATTAATCCAATTAAAAAAATCAGTGCTATTAGCCACCGCACCTGACGGAATAGCACTAACCAGTGGTGATAATTTACAACTTTCTGCTGAAGAAAATTTAACACTAACAGCAAACCAACAAGTTGATATTGGAGCATTTAAAAAATTCACTTTAGCAGCTGGTGAAATGATGAGTTTCTTTTCCAGAATGGGAGCAAAAATCTTTGCCAAAACAGGTGATATAGAAATTCAGGCACAAGACGGTCGTCTATCAACATGGTCAACACAAGATTCAATAATAAGTAGTGGTAAAAAAATGGTGCTATCAGCTCAAGAGGAACTCCTCTTATCTTGTGGTGGCGGATATATACGAATTAAAGATGGAAATGTAGAAATTGGTGGGCCTGGAAAGTTATTGATTAAAAATAATGGTATTCAAAAATTAGGCCCACAAAGTGTAGAAAGTGCTATGAAATCTTTTTCACCAGAAGAATTTAGTGAATGGTTTGTTATTAAAAACCCACTTTCAGGAGAGCCGATAGCTAATCAGCGTTATCAAATTACCTTACCTAGTGGAGAAATTATAAAAGGTATTTCTGACTCCGAAGGTAAAACAACTCGTATAAATTCTAATGCAATAAACGACATTTTAATTAAATTATTACCTTATGGAGAAAATGAATAATGCAATATAAATTATCCTACTTTTTTATTTTACTCCTATCTACATCGACACTTTCTGGCTGTTTATCATTAAAAGAAAAAGCTGCGATTAAAGCGGAGCAAGATAGAGCCGAACAACAACGCTTAATCGCCGAAGAAATTAAAAGTTATGGCCCTCCCACCGTCATTTACCGTATTGATGACCACCGCTTTTTTACCTTGGAGCAATATAATGAAAGACGTGAAGGGATCACCTATTACAACAATACAAAAAATAATATCCATCAAGAAATATTATACGGCTCAGCCTGTTTATACCAAGGACGCCTAATTTGGGCAACCGAGCGCGATGATGCTTTAGTTTTCCCTGCGGTACTGAGTCGAAAAACCGATCAATGTGCAGGCACTAAATGGGGGTGTGTTAACGCTATTCTTGTCACCTTGGATGGTGGGAAAAACTTTAGACCCACAAATGGGGGGTTTGGTATTCATACTGATCATCCCGGTTACTACTCTTCTTTTTTCGATATTATTGTAACCGATGAGGGGTTTTATTTAGGAAAATCAACTGTCAGTCGGCGGAAAACTAACGATGAATTAGCCGACCCTTGGTGGCGTGTCATTTATT